>NZ_JBKORF010000055.1:0-30429 GCF_047314685.1 Shewanella sp. BJSY2023SW001 | reverse complement strand
AGATACCGTAAAGGTAACCGTGCGAAGCGTGTGATTATCCCGAATCGCGTAGGCATAGAGCATCGTCCCGCTATCGTGAACAAGAAAAAGCGGTTCGGAGACTGGGAAGCTGACACGGTTCTGGGCAAGCAAGGTACGGGCGCGATTGTCAGCCTGGTTGAGCGAAAAAGTAAGCTGTACCTGATACGCAAAGTGCCAGCGAAAAGCGCAGCCGATGTGGCCCGGGCCATGGTTGGTATGCTGTGGAAATATCGAGGTTATGTTCGAACTATCACTGCGGACAACGGCAGCGAGTTCTGTGACCACGAACAGGTCGCAGAAAAGCTTAAAACGGATGTCTACTTCGCTAACCCTTATTCGTCCTGGGAACGCGGACTGAATGAAAACTTCAACGGTTTGCTGCGGCAATACATACGGAAAGGCACCGATTTGCGGACGGTAACAGATAGGCAAATTAGTGAGATTGAACGGGCATTAAATGCCAGACCGAGAAAGTGCCTCGGCTTCAGGCAACCTATTGCGGTATTCAATGAATTACGCGAGGCAGCCTAATTTAGCGAGTGGTGCACTTCGGAGTTGAATTCGCGTTGTAATCTGCAGAAAGATTTAACTCAGATGTTTTGATTTTTGTGTATAATGTCAGGCCAGATATGTCAATTTTTATCTCAGTCGATATTGTAAATCCTTTCACAGTTGCTGTTATTATTCCATCTGGCTGTGTCATTATTTTGGTTTCTAATGGCCCATTTAAAGTTACATGTTTCAACTCTCTATACCTGAATGTTGGTAGCTTGTTGATTTCCGTTCTTGCGCTTGATTCTATAGATGAGAAGATCTTTTTATTAATAGATTTTAATATTTTTTTGTTTCATTATGTATAGGGAGTCCTATGGATTCATTGTTGATAACCATCAAGCTATTCCATTGGCCTGATTGTTTTTCACTAATTTCAACAAGATGGTTAGTTCTAGATACATAATTTGGATAATAAGCCGTACTTGATGTTGAAAAAACAACGTTAATATTAGTATGATTTTTCTCATAAAAACTCCTTTTTCGTATTTGCCCTTGAGCATAATTTGTAAATTATGCATTTCTTAAGTAATCAAAAAATGTGTATAAGGCAATCAAAAAAAATCAATCTTTAACATTTTTGCATTTGTTTTTCGGTTGTTAAAGTTATGTGTTGATTGGCTGTTTTTTTGATCTTGGTTTGTTTTTATTGTTGCTTGCTTAGGGCGCCTTGTGTTTTTGTACTTTTCCAACACCAAAGCTTTACCAACCTGAGTATTGTAATCTCACAGGCTTAGTGTCGGGTTTATCAGTTGTATGTATCGGCGCATAGGCTGTCAGATCCATTAATTTTCCTTGCCAGCCTTAAAGGCGTTGTTGTCTAAAACAGCGGAACCTTTTTGGCACTTCATGATCAGAGCTTGCATCGCAAGGTTTACGGTCAATATCATGGGCAAGTCAAAGCGCACTGTCACCAATTGGAAGCAATACAATCAGGCATTAGTTAACCGTGGCTCTATCACTTTCTGGTTGGACAAAGCGACTCAACACTGTCAGGCAATATGCAATATGCGTCCCTGGAGTGTGGTTCAGGAGCAGCGGCCCGTGTTTCGTGCCGTGCCCGGTTATCCAATCAGTTCGCCAGGATGAGCCGAGAAGGTTGGGTCAACGTGGAAGAGACAGTAAACGAACAGGGCTTTGTCAGCCATGTGGAAGTGCTGGGCTCCAAGGGTGGCAAGCAGTTTGAAACTGAAACCGTCAAAGCCGTGTCAAAGTGGCGCTATGCACCTAAGTTTGTCGATGGTAAGCCTGTTAGCGCCAAGACGTGGTCGAAGATCTCCTTCACGCTTTAAGGCTGCAAAGCGGATTGTTGCCCAATAAAAACGCCGGCAGTTGCCGGCGTTTTTGTCCTCCTCATCCTGAGTTAGATAAGGAACACATTCAGACTACAGGCGCCGTGGGCACCAACTACCAGTGCCTGCTCAATGTCAGCCGTCTTGGATGGGCCGGCGATAAACACCCCAAACTCACCCGAGTCCAACATTATCTTGTCGGCCGCTTCATGCATGTTAGCGACAATGGCATCGGCTTCCAGTACCAGAAACAGGTTCTCACAGATAAAAGGTGTGATCCTGTGAGATAGAGACTTCTGACTGACCCAGATGGCACCGTTTTCAGCAACACCCACTTGACCCTTGATTACGGCATAATCGATATCACGCAGATCATGGCTGTCAGCGGGCACTTCACGGTTACCTGTTACCCCTTCTACCTGAGAGATAATCTGCTTGCCTTCGGCAATCAAGGCATCGACTTGCTGCTGCAGTTCGGTAAAACCACCACGCTTATGCAGTTTGCCGGCAACGGTTCCCAGGTTGGTTTCAAACTGGCCAATCAGGTCGTCCAGTCTAGGGGCCACATCTATGGCCGGCATATTGTGTCCTTCAAGTGCGCAGGACTTAAGGGCATCCAAAATAAAAGATTTGCTGGACATCTGATTAGCTCCTGTTTTTCTTGAACCAGGCCTCGAAACTAGAGGCGGGTGCCTTGGGCAGTTCACGGTATTTACCCCAAGCGCCAGAGAATGGCTTGAGCAGGCTACCTGGCAGTATTCTCAAGCCCAGTCTTGCCATGCTCATGGAGCAGTTCAGCATAGTGGTACTGGCCATAAACTTACCGACCAATGGCATATAACTGCCTTTACCGTAAGGCAGTTTACCTGACTCGGCCTTTAGACGACGCTGACGGAAGATGATCTTGTCCAATGGCACCTTAGTGGGGCATACATAGGAGCAAGAGCCGCACAGGGTACAGGCCCAGGCGATGGAGTTGGTGTCATCGTCCTGCGCACCGACTGCGATGCCAATTGGACCTGGAATAGTGTAGTTGTAGCTGTAACCACCGCTGCGACGATATACAGGGCAGGTGTTCAGACAACCGCCACAGCGGATACACTTGAGCGACTCGGCAAGGATCTTGTCCTTGAGCATCTCAGTACGGCCATTGTCCACTATGATGACGTGCATCTCACCACCGGCCTGCGGGCCGCGGTAGAAGCTGGAGTAAGTGGTTACCGGCTGGCCGGTGGCGTTGCGGGCCAGAGTACGCAGGTAAACTGAGGCGCTTTCCACCGATGGTACCAGCTTGTCTATTCCCATGGAGTGCAGCTGCAGTTTAGGCAGGTTACAGCCCATGTCGGCGTTACCTTCGTTGGTACAAACAACCACTGCGCCCTTGTCGGCGATGGCCATATTCACCCCTGTCATGGCCGCATCGGCACTGAGGAATTGCTCACGCAGATGGGCACGGGCGGCACGGGTCAGGTAAGTCGGGTCGCTGGCACCGGCCTCTGTGCCGAGTTTTTCATGGAACAGTTCGCCCACTTCCTCTTTCTTGAGGTGAATGGCGGGGACCACGATATGTGAAGGTGGCTGTTTTTTCAGCTGAATGATGCGTTCACCCAAGTCTGTGTCTATGACCTCTATGCCCTTGCTTTCGAGGAAGGGGTTGAGGTGACACTCTTCGGTGAGCATGGATTTGGACTTCACCAGCTTCTTCACCTGATGGCTGGCCAGAATCTCATGCACTATGCGGTTATGCTCGGCGCCGTCTTTGGCCCAATGCACTTGAATGCCGTTCTGGATACAGTTGGCTTCGAACTCTTCCAGATACTTGGCCAGATTGGTCAGGGTATGCAGCTTGATAGCCGAACCCAGATCCCTAAGCTGTTCCCACTCGGGCAGGCTGCCGGCAGCGCGGTCGCGCTTTTCCCGCAACACCCATAGGGCTTTGGAATGCCAATCAACTCTGGACTCATCGCGGCAGAAGATCTCTGCCTGGCTGGCGTGGGCTTTGGCCCCTTGTGTCTGTGACATGGCTATCTCCCTAAATGGCAGCGTTGAGGATCTGCGCCAGATGGCGGGTTTCTATCGGCAAGTTTTGGCGACGGATCATGCCGTCCAGATGCATCAGACAGGATGGGTCAAAACCGACGGCATAGTCTGCACCCGTGGCTGCATGGGCCTGAGCCTTGTCTTTGCCCATCTTGGCAGACACAGCACCTTCATCTACCGCGAAGGTACCGCCGAAGCCGCAGCATTCGTCGCGGCGATCCGGATAGGTGATCTCTATGCCGGGAATACGTTCCAGCAGGGCTTCCATTTTGTTGTAACGTGGGCCCATATATTCACTGGGGCTGGCGAGATCCAGCATACGAATACCGTGACAACTCAGTTGTAGGCTCACCTTGTGTGGGAAGGCTTTGGGGAAGCTCTCTACCGGGGCGACATCGTGCAGGAACTCGGTCAATTCGTACAGTTTGGCGATAACGGCCGCGGCTTCCGGGCTGTCGTCAAACTCATGGAAGTTTTCTTTGGCGGCTACCAGGCAGGATGCCGCTGGACATACGATAGCATCGCATTCGACTCCCTTGAAGGCGTTGAGCAGCTTCATAGTGGTCTTGCGGGCTTCGTCAAAACAACCCGAGTTGGTCATGGGCTGACCACAGCAGGTTTGGCCTTCAGGCAGGATCACCTGGTGCCCCAGCTTCTCCAGCAGTTCCAAGGTGGCGATGGCCACATCCGGCAGCATCTGGTTGACCAGACAGGGAATAAACAAGGCTATCTTCATTTGGTGTTTCCTAATTGGATGTTGCTTGCGTTAACCGACATCATCTATGTCCGGTGTGGTCAGATGCTTTCTGACTCTGTATTTGAACATCACCTGACACAGGGTAAATATGCTTGAATATAAGCCTATAACCACACAATAAATAGTGCTAATTCAGTAAATGATTAAAATCTTTTTTGCAAAAATGAGAAAGTTTTAACCATTTGATTTTAATGTATTTATTTGTATTTATTTTGTTCGTTAATCCGAACGTGAATCCGTTATATAACACAGGTGAAAAAAGAGGGAGCTAATGCTCCCTCTAAGTATAGTCAGCGACTGCACTCCTCCAGCAAATAAGCCAGGTGGCGGTAGGAAATACCACTGTGGTGGCTCAGGCCCACTTCACACATACGGTTGGCGTAGTAACCTTCCTTAAAGTCGGTGGGGATGAGTTTCTTAATGTTACGCAGTGCCGAGGCGTTGATCTCAGGCTTGTAAAGACCTTTCTCACCGGCATAACCACAACAGTCTACACCGGCCGGGCGCAGCACCTTGTTGGAGCAGGCATCGGCAATGGCTTGCATCTTGGGTTCCAGCTTCATCTTACGCGCCGAGCAACCCAGATGCAGTGCCACATTGACCTTCTTGGTGAGGGTGAGTTTCGGCAATACCTTGTCGTGCAGGAACTCGACCAGATCCAACAGTTCAACCTTGGGATTGCCGGAAAGAGCACGGTAGGTGCAGGAGAGGGCATCGACAACCACGGGCAGCTTGCCGCCCTCGGTCATGGCGCTGACTGCGTCAATAAGCTCGTCACGCTTCATATCGGCGTTCTTGAAATCCCCTTTTGATTCCCACATCTGGCCGCAGCACAGATTGCGGGTTTTGGCCGGTGTAATCACGTTATAGCCGGCACGTTCAAGCAAGGTCACTACCACTTCAGGCAAGGTACGGTCATCGGGATCCAGCGGTGTTGGGCCGAAGGTACGACCACCGCAAGCGGCGAAGTAGACCACGGTTTCCTGGTTGGCTTTGGGAGCCGATGGCTTAGGTAGCTTACCGCCTTTGGGGAAGTCAGGGTTCCAGTAAGGCACTTCTTTGGAAATCGCCCGGCCCATGTTCATCAGCCCTGAGGTGATACCCGTGCCCGTGAGTTTGTGTATTGTGCCCAGGGCATCAAAACCTGTGCTCAACACCTGGTTGACAGCGCCCCAGTGCTTGGCCTGGAAGTCCAGAACCTTCTGTTCTGTGGTGGTGATATAAGGGGTACGCAGCTTGCGAACCAGTTGGCCCATGCTATTGTCTACCGGGCAGGCAATGGTACACAGCTGACAGGCGGCGCAGGTATCCACCACATCATATTTGGCGGCGGCACGCATCTTCTCGGCGGCTTCCTTGTCGCCGCTCTGTTCCAGACGCTCGATTTCACGCAAGGTGGCTATCCGCTGTCTGGGTGACAGGTTAAGCGCCGAGGTGGGGCAGGTCTTTTCACAGAAACCGCATTCGATACACTTATCTACCAGGTCGTCCACTTCGGGACAGGGCTTGATATTCTTGATGTGTACCTGCTTGTCGTCGTTAAGGATCACCCCAGGGTTCAGCAGGCCTTCGGGGTCGAAGATCTGCTTGATGTTTTTCATCAGGGTGTAGGCGTCACTGCCCCATTCCATTTCCACAAAAGGTGCCACGGCGCGGCCTGTGCCGTGCTCGGCCTTCATCGAACCGTCGTACTTGTTGATCACCATATCGGCGACCGCTTCCATAAATTGATGGAACTGTTCGATATCGGCCTGGGAGCCGAATTTAGGGGTAATGATAAAGTGGAAGTTACCGGCTAGCGCATGGCCGTAGATCACCCCTTCAGGATAGCCGTGCTTATGGAACAGCTCGGTCAGATCGTGGGCGGCACTGGCTAGGTTTTCAACCCGGAAAGCCACGTCTTCGATGATTACCGAAGTGCCTTTGGGACGCTCGCCACCGATAATGGGGAATAGGCCGGAGCGCATGGCCCAATATTTACCGTAAACGGCCGGGTCACGGCTGAAGCTGATGGGGCGCTCGGTCTCGATATGCGCCAGTTTGGCGATAACGTCCTGGGTATAGCGTTCCAAAGTTTCATCATCGTTGGCGCGGGATTCTATCAGCAAAATCGCAGCGCCTTCAGGCAATTCGGCCAGCCAATCCGGCATGCCCTTTTTGCCTGTTACCGCCTTGATGGAGGCCCAGTCCAGCAGCTCGGCTGCGGCTACGCTTTCGCCCTGAATAGGGGGGATTGCCCGGGCTGCATCTTCCATATTGAAGAATACCGCCATGGCCGAGGCCTTGAATTTAGCCTCTTCCACTGTGTGATAGGTGACTTCGTTGACAAACGCCAGTGTGCCTTCGGCGCCGACTATGATGTGGTTGATGATGTCGAAGGGATCTTCAAAATCCACCAGGGCGTTGAGGCTGTAACCTGTGGTGTTTTTAATGGCGAACTTTTTGCGAATTCGCGCAGCCAGGGTCTCATTACCGCGAGCCATGGCACCTAAGTCTGCCAACGCCTTGAGCAGTTCGGGGTGTGACTGACGGAAGGCTTCTTTGGACTCTTCGCTGCCGGTATCCAGTTCTGTGCCATCGGCCAGCAGCAGTTTTACTGAGGAGATGGTTTGGTAGCTGTTTTGGGCGGTGCCGCAGCACATACCGGAAGCGTTGTTGGAGACGATACCGCCTACCATGGCTGAAGCCAGAGTTGCCGGATCCGGGCCGATTTTTTTATTCAAAGGTTTGAGAGCAGCGTTGGCATCGGCGCCAATAACAGCGGCACCCAGAGTGACTTTGTTGCTGTCTTCGCTGATATCCAGGGTACGGAAACCGTCAAATCCGAGGATAAGCAATATGCCTTCTCCTATGGCCTGACCCGACAGACTGGTACCAGCGGCACGGAAAGTCACCGGAGCGCCGTAGCTTCTGGCTACAGCCAGAGTGCGTTTTACCTGCTCCAGATCCTCGGCATGTACCACAACCTCGGGCACTATCCGGAAATAGCTGGCATCGGTTGACCAGGCAAAACGGCGCACAGGGTCGTCACTGACGGCAGCTTCTCCCAACTGTTTACGCAGGTCACGGATCACGGCTTCATAGTTGATAGACATAAGACATTTCTCTACACATTAAATTTGATAATAAAGGCAGCGCCAAGGGCGGCTGCCTTATCGAGGAGTTATTATCGTTATTAGAATCCGCCCCAGAGCATTGCCAAGGTACCGGCCAGCAAAGCATAGCCAAGTGCTACAGGCATAGTCTTACGGATGATTTCAGATTCGCGACCGGCCATACCGACCACGGTTGCCGCCGCGACCACGTTCATCACGCACATCATGTTACCTGCGTTGGCACCAATACCTTGCAGTGCCAGGATAAGTGCATGGTTTGCCCCTATGTTATCGGCCACGCTGTATTGCAGGCCGGAGAACATCATATTGGAGAAGGTGGCCGAACCCGACAGGAAGGCACCGAAAATCCCGACTATCGGGGAAATCCAGGCCCAAACGCTGCCGAGGCTTCCGGCCAGCATATCGGCCAATGCTACCGGCATGGATTGCAGACCGGCACTGTTGGTGCCTGAGTTGAGGAAGATTTTCACCATAGGCACAGAGGCACCCAGAGAGATAATGGTTGGCACCATGGATTTGCAGGAAACCGTAACCGATTCTTTGATGGCCTTGGAGTTCATTCTGAACAGGAAGAAGCCCAGAATACACACGGCAATAAAGAAGGCGCCCGGTGCAAAGAAGGTGGCGAAGCCGGCCTTGAGCTCAGTGCCTAACAGGCCGGTCCAACTAATGTTGAAGCTGTTCAACCAGGCTTTCAGTGGCTGTACCACACGTGAAAGCACCAAGAGACCTGCCATGATCAGGTAAGGGGTCCAGGCGGCCAACTGGGAGAAACGCGCCTTGCTCTCTACTTGAGCTGTTTCGCCCTCTTTGTCATTTTCAGCGAAGTCATTCCAAGGGGTTTTAGGCAGTAACCAGCCTTTGCGGGCAACCGGGATTACCAATGCCATACCGACCAGGGCACCAATCACGGAAGGGAACTCTGGGCCGGCGAAGAAGTTGATCAACCAGGCAGGAATGGTGAAGGCTAAACCGGCGAACAGGGCAAATTTCCAGATGGCTAAGCCTTCCTTGAAGGACTTGTTGCGACCAAAGAAGCCAGTCAGCACAGACACCATTACCAAGGGGATCAGCGTACCTGTGATCAAATCTATGGTGATCATATGCATGGCAATGAACTGAGCATAATCGCTGAAGTGGCCCCCATGTTCGGCAATTTGCGCCGCAGCCATGCTGGTACCGCCTTCGAGCAGGCCCTGTTCCATACCAAAGAGCACTGGCAGACCAATGGCACCGAAAGACACTGAAGTTGAGTCGGCGACCAGGGCAACCACGGCGGCCGCAATCGGTGGGATACCCAAGAGCACCAACAGAGGCGCGCCAATCGCGGCTGGTGTACCAAAACCGGCAGAACCCTCAATAAAAGAGCCGAACAGCCAACAGATGATGATCACCTGAACCCTGGCGTCTGAACTGATATTGGTAAAACCGGCACGAATGGTATCCATGGCACCCGAGTATTTCAGGGTATTGAGCAGGAATACTGCACCGAAGATGATGGTTAAAGGTGTAATCGCCGACAGCAGGCCTTCAACCACGGAGGCGGCCAGCAGAGTAGTGTCCATCTGCCAGATAAAAACGGCGGCCAGGGCGGTTATCACCATGGAGATTGGCATAGCTCTGGATGCGGGCATCCGGAGCAACACCAGGAACAGCATGACGCTGATCACGGGTGTCAGACTTGCGAGTAACTGAAGAAATGTCATGGTTGCCTCATCATTTCATATGTTGCTTGTGCTTATTGTGGTGTTGAGAAAGTGCTATCGCCTTTCCCATTTGTTGTTGTGCGTGCTTATCATGGTTAATTTACCCGGAACCAAAATGATCTGGATCATCTTGCCTTTCGTATGTGGCTTAAGTTTTCGGTTATGGGAGCCGTGTCTCCGCCGGCAAATGGAAAAGTGTGACGGATATCACTACCGTGCTGGCGTTTATATAACTTTGGGGAATAGATATTTAAAAAATGGCCCACAACCTTAGGAATTATGGCTTTGTTTTACTCAAAAGGGTAATAAAGTGATCCTGTTATTTCATTTATGATGGAATGACAGGCTTATATCGCAAATCTTGAATGTGATTTAAGTCACACTAATTGAGCTTTTGGTGAAGTTAGTTTTTGGGTGTTTTTATTTAAACTAATAAAAATCAGATAGATAAGTTGTTTTTTCTTGCTGGCTTACCGTGATCTTAGTCACCGTTATATCGGGCGTCATAAAACGTGACATTGATCACGTGAGTGCTGTTTTACATTTTTTGAAAATAAATAACAAAAAAGCACCTTTGTTCTCAGGTGCTTTAACCCAGGCCTGTGGCTGAACTGCGTTTGTAGCTGTAAGAGTTTGCTCAGGCCACTCAAGCTTCAAAAGAGTTTACTGCCCCAACCTAACTTGTTGCGCAATACATGAAAGTAGTTGTGCCCCTTTGGGTGGATGAGTTTGAGCCGCTCTTTGCTGCGCCTCAGGATAATTTCATCGCCCGGCATCACAGACAAGGTGACATGGCCGTCACAGCTCACTTCCAGGTTTTCGCCGTTTTCCGGTGACACTACCAGTTTGATGATGCTGGAGGCGTCGACCACTATGGGACGACAGGAGAGGGTATGGGGAAACATGGGCACCAGGATCAGTGCCTCGAGATTAGGGGTCAATATCGCGCCGCCGGCCGACAGCGAATAGGCGGTTGAGCCGGTCGGTGTAGAGACTATCATGCCATCGGCCCGTTGGCTGTACATGAACTGGTTGTCGATATAAACCTCGAACTCGATCATATGGGCTATCTTGCCTGGGTGCAACACGGCCTCGTTGACGGCGGTATTGCTGGCTTTGACTTCGCCGTGGCGATAAACCTCGGCTTCCAGCAGGAACCTGTGCTCTGTGGCGTATTCGCCATCCAGCACCTTGGCGAGCGACTCTTCAAAGGCATCCGGCGGCAGATCGGTTAAAAAACCCAGATTACCGCGGTTGACACCGATAACGCCGAGATCGAAGCGCGCCAGTACCCGAGCTGCACCCAGCATATTGCCATCCCCCCCGACGACTATCGCCAGATCACAGTGCTCGCCGATATCCAGTAGGTCTACCGCGCGTACATCTTTCCCGAGTTCAGCCGCGACTCTCTCTTCCACAAGCACATCATAGCCTTGCATTTTCAGCCAATAATGCAGACGCTTGAGGGTCAGGTTGGTCCCCTGATGGTGGGGTTTTCCTATCAGGCCTATAGTATGAAACTCAGTGGACATAGATTTTGGGAACTCTGGGGGTTGAAACGGTCAATTTGATCCCCATAATATGCCCAGAGTATGCAGAAACAAAGCATTTTTAGCTGGAGTAGAAATGAACAAAGAGTCATTTAAAGCAGAGCAGGAACAGGTCGAAGAAGTGGTTGACCAGGTTGAAACCACCGAGGGCGTAGCTGAGGAAGGCGGCATTATCGACGAGTTGACTCAGGCGAACTTCCGTATTGAGGAGCTGGAGCAGGCTTTATCTGACGCACAGGCGACAGTTGAGGAGCAGAAAGATTCTGTCATCCGTGCCGCAGCCGAAGTTGACAACATCCGTCGCCGGGCGGCGCAGGATGTAGAGAAGGCACATAAGTTTGCCCTGGAAAAGTTCAGCAATGAACTGTTGCCTGTGATCGATAACATGGAACGTGCTCTGGTGGGCGCAGATAAGGCTGATGAAGTCACCAAGCCTTTGTTTGAAGGTGTTGAGCTGACACTGAAGAGCTTCCTGTCAGCGGTGGAGAAGTTCGGTGTCAAGCAGATAGATCCTATCGGCGAAGCTTTTAACCCTGATCAGCACCAAGCCATTGGCATGCAACCAAGCGCCGAGTTCCCGGCCAATACCGTGATGCTGGTGATGCAAAAGGGCTATCAGCTCAATGAGCGTTTGCTGCGTCCTGCCATGGTAATGGTGTCCAAGGGCGGTGAGGGTGTTGATACCCAAGCCTGATAGCGCACTAAAACGCCCATAACGGCGAGACTAAAAAACCGCAGATAAGTCTGCGGTTTTTTATTTGCAAGCAGGTTTCCAGCCATGAAAAAGCCGAGCTTAGCTCGGCTTTCTTGTTCCTGGTTTTTTCTGGAGCCTGGGGGCTCTTGAATCCAGGAGCTTACTTCTGGCCAGCGGCTTTTTTGATAAAGTCCACTATCTCTGCCATAGGCACTTCCTGCTTTTCTCCGGTGCGGCGGTTCTTATACTCATAAACACCGGCATCCAGGTTGCGGTCGCCAATCACTATGGTGTGAGGCAGACCCAGGAGTTCCATATCGGCAAACATCACGCCAGGGCGCTCTTTACGGTCATCAAACAGCACTTCGATACCCGCATCGGTCAGCTCTTTATAAAGCTGTTCGGCAGTGTCTGTCACTCTGTGTGACTTGTGCATATTCATCGGCAGAATACCCACTGTGAATGGCGCAATCGCTTCCGGCCAGATGATACCGCGGTCGTCGTGATTCTGCTCGATGGCGGCGGCAACGATGCGGCTGACGCCGACACCATAACAGCCCATCAGCAGAGTCTGAGACTTGCCATTCTCGTCAAGCACAGTGGCGTTCATGGCGGCCGAGTAGTTGGTGCCCAACTGGAAGATATGGCCAACTTCAATACCGCGGGCGAAGGCGTAAGTGCCTTTGCCGTCAGGGGTGGTTTCGCCTTCCACTACATTACGGATATCGGCGGCACTGGCCAGCGGCAGATCCCGCTCCCAGTTGATACCGAAATAGTGTTTATCGTCTAGGTTGGCGCCGGCGGCAAAGTCGCTCATCACGGCAACACTGTGATCTATGACCACAGGAATAGACAGACCGACTGGGCCAAGAGAACCTGGGCCGGCTCCCAAGGCGTCACGGATTTCTGCTTCAGAGGCAAATTCCAGCGGCGCGGCAACCAGTTCCAGTTTGTCGGCTTTGACTTCGTTCAGCTCATGGTCGCCACGGACAACCAGGGCCACCAGTGGGGCTTCTTCGGTGGCGCCTTTGACTATCAGTGTCTTAACCGTCTTGGTGATATCAAGGCCAAACTGCTCAACCAGCTCGTCTATGGTTTTGGCATTTGGCGTGTCGACCAAAGTCATTTCCTGAGTGGGTGCGGCGCGCTCTGTGGTCGGCAGCGGCGCTTCAGCCTTCTCGATATTGGCAGCATAGTCGCTGCCATTGGAGTAAGCAATCAGATCTTCGCCGCTGCTTGCCAGTACGTGGAACTCGTGTGACATGCTGCCACCGATAGAGCCGGTATCCGCCAGTACAGGACGGAAGGCCAGGCCCATGCGTGACAAGATGTTGCTGTAAGCTGTGTACATGGCCTGATAGGTATCATCCATGGTTTGCTGATCCAGATGGAAAGAGTAGGCATCTTTCATCAGGAACTCACGTGAGCGCATAACACCGAAGCGTGGGCGAACTTCATCACGGAATTTGGTCTGGATTTGATACAGGGTCAGCGGCAGTTGCTTGTAGGAACTGACTTCTTTGCGCACCAGATCGGTAATCACTTCTTCGTGGGTCGGGCCCAGAACGAAGTCACGATTGTGACGGTCTACAAAGCGCAGCAGTTCCGGGCCAAACTTGTCCCAGCGACCTGTTTCCACCCAGAGATCCCCCGGCTGTACCATGGGCATCAGAATTTCGATGGCACCGGCCTTGTTCATCTCTTCACGCACAATGGCTTCGACCTTGCGTAGTACGCGCAGGCCGGACGGCAGCCAGCTATAGAGGCCTGAGGCGTTGCGACGTATCATACCGGCGCGCAGCATAAGCTGATGACTGACTATCTCTGCATTGGCAGGGTTTTCTTTCTGTGTTGATAACAGGTATTGACTGACTCGCATTACCTTGGGTCCGAAATGAATTGAATGGCCGCCATTTTATCACTTGCTTCGATGATGTCACGCGGCCAGGGCGGATAAATTCCCCTTTCCTTGTTCGAATTTAGCTCGTCGGCAACTGATTGACACCGGCACTACAGTTGCCGCCGCGATTTTGGGCGCTGAGCAGGGCTTCTTCTGCTTGAAACACTAAACTGTCCCAATTATTTTGTCTGCTGGGTTGGATGTTGGCCACGCCGATAGAGACTGTGAGTCGTGGGCTTTGGGCCTTGGCTCGCAGATTGGCCGCCAACACAAATTGATTGAGGCTCTGGGCGATGCGGATACAGGCTTCCGGATCCTGGTTTGGCAGTAACAGCGCCAACTGAGATTGTTGTAACCGTGCCAGAAAATATTCACCGTTGATCTTAAAGTCCAGCAGCCTCTGGGCCAAATGCAGCAGAGTTTCGCTGGCAATAGCCTGATCGCTTTGAATGAGGAGTAAGCCTATCCTGTGCTGCCTTACTATTCCCTTATGCCAGGACTGTTTCATCAACTGGTTGAATGTACGGCGGTTATAAAGCCCCGTGAGTTCGTCTTGTTGCTGCTCGCTGGTCAAGGCTCTCATCTGCGCCTCAAGGGACAACAGCGCATGGTTTATCTTGAGTGTTTCCCGGTTCACCGGGGCTGGCGAGCGGCCACCAAAGTTTTGCTCTACCAGTTCGCTGAGCTTGTTGCTGGTCTGCAATAGAGGCTTGAGCAAGTGGCGGCCAATGACTGTCCAGGCTACAGATTGGCTCAAAACTATCAGCGCCAGTGACCCGATCACCAGCCATAGCAGGGTTTGCATCAGCGATTGGCTGTTCTTTTGCATCTGGGCATCCAGATGGGTCAGGCCTATGCCGGACAGGCGCAGAGAAAGATGATCTATGGCGCTTATCATGCCATTCATATGTGGCGCTCTCAGGGGGTGACCGCTCATCACTGACAATTGCTGCCCCAGAACCAAGGCCTCATCATATTCTTTGGTTGCCAGGGTAAACTGGCTCAGGGTGGATATTATCTGTCGTTGTCTCTGCCTGGTTTCATCAAGAATCGCCTCCCGTTCATTAAGGGGATAACTGGGCCAGTTGTTTTTGAGTTTCAATAGTGCCAGATGCTGCATTTGATTGGCTCTAATGGCTTGCAGCAGCTGTTTTTGCTTCTGCAGTTCGGCGATATGGGTTGTGTTTGTGCTATCTATTATCCAGAGGCTGGCACCGCCAAAAAATACTATCAGCCCGGCCAGCAGGAAAAAACTCAACAGTAATCTGCTGCGGATACCCGGTAACCCCTTTGGTATGCTTCTTGGTGGTTGTGTGTTTGGGCGGGTTTGGCAATCCATGGCGCTCATCTTCCTAATTATTGATTTTTCTCTCTGCCTGTCAGTGGCTTATCGCGTCTATCTCCTACTACTTTAGCAGGGTTTCCCGCCATTATGGCAAACGCGGGTACCGACTTGGTGACAACGGCGCCCATGCCAATGATGGCGCAGTCGCCTATGGTCACGCCATCGACGATTCCGGCCTGGGCGCCAATCCAGACATCTTCGCCAATAACTATTCCCTTGGATTGGCTGCTCTGACGATAGATGGGCATATCCGGCGCCATACCATGATTGAAGGCATAGATAGTGACATTGTTGGCGATGCGGGTCTTGGCACCTATCACTATGCCGCAACTGCCGCCGTCCAGTGAGCATCCGTGGTTAATGCTGACCTCCCGGCCTATCTGGATCGGCCCGTGCAGAAAGCAGTTGGCGGCTATCATGGACTCATCGCCCAGGATTATCGGCCTGCCGGGTTCGGCAAACAGTTCTGCTTCGGGGGCGATAAAGCAGTTCTGTCCTATGCTGATGGTTTCCAAAGCCTGTAATTTGGCCTGAATTGCCTGCTGCCAGGGAAGAGCCCATTCGAGATGCTTGGGTTTGAGGCGATACCAGAGCCAGGGCATCCAGGAGAGGCGCCTCTTGTGCTGTTCCTGATAATCATCCGCTGAGGGCTTAAAATCAATCATGCTCCGGCGCCGGACGCTTTGGCACAAAAGGGCTGTATGGTTTCGACTTCAATGCCTTGCTCTTGGGCATACCAGAAGATATCCAGATCATACAGCGCCACCTGATAACGTTTCGGATCCGGTTTACCTTTCTTGTAAGCGGGTCTCGGGTCCTGGGCCAACACCGCTTGAATAAGCTTATCCAGCCCGGGATAGCGTTTCTCGAATTGGCTCAGTTGTTCTACTGCCTGATTGCTGAAGCTGACCTCAACCTGCTCGGGAGCCTGCTGCGCTATGCCGCCTATCGCGTCGGGTATCGCATCCGAGAAGGGGATATAGGGCTTGATGTCGATTATCGGGGTGCCATCGAGCAGATCCATGCCGGATATCTCCAGTATGACCTTGCCTTTGACTTGGTGGATTTGATGCAGCTTCACCACGGATTGGCCAATGCCATTGGGCCTGAAGGTGGAGCGGGTAGCAAACACTCCGAGCTTTTCATTACCGCCGAGCCGGGGAGGACGCACGGTGGTTTTCCAGCCCTGGGCCAGATTTTCATGAAAGCAGAACAGTAACCAGAGGTGGGAGTACTGCTCCAGCCCACGCACCGCATCGATATGATTGTAAGGTGCTGTCAGCTCGACAAAACCGCGAACAAAGTCCACCAACCCCGGCTGACGAGGAATACCAAACTTCTGTTTATATGGTGTCCGGCAATAGGCAACCGCTTCTATCTGAGTCGAAAACCCCATAACGTCAGGCTTACTCCTTCGGGGTTGTCAGACGAATAGCCTGGCCGACACACATGGCGCTGGTATAGCAACCGGCTGCGGCTTCCTGGGTTTCGACACAGTTTTTAATAATGAGGCCATTGGCTTTCATATCTGCTGCCGCCCGGCGCGCCTCGGTACGGGCATCAGCCATAGTGGCCGGTACACCATCGGGCTCGGACTGGCAGGCATTACCCTCAACCAATCCCAGCACTTCATATTGGCCCGTTGGTCGGCTGCCATCGAACAACTGTACTTCCGAGGGTTTGAAGTACTCCTCAATAGCCTGGCTGTCTAGGTTGGAATTGAAGCTGTATTCCCCGGCGCAGCCGCCAAGCAGCAGTACCAGAGTGGAAAGAAAAATCGGTTTCATGGCCAGGCCTTATAGTTATTCGTTCATGCTCCCGGCCATCCCGGGAGCTGTATGGGAAATTCTATCGCTTCAAATACTTTTGATAAAGCTGCCGATGACGATTGTTGAGATCCACCTGTCTGCCGTCGATAAACATCAGCTCTATCCTGCTGCTCATGGGATCGAGAATATCGCCGCTGCTGACTACCAGATTGGCCTGAAACCCGGGCGCTATCGCCCCTAGCTTGTCTACGCCCAGTATCTTGGCGGCATCTTGCGTAATCGCCTTGAGCGCCTGCTCTTTGCTGAGCCCCCAAGCTACAGTTTGGCCTGCTGCCAGCGGCAGGTTACGGCTGTCCCAATCGGAGCTGAAGCCGAGAGCGAAGGGAATACCGGCGCGCTTGAGCAACGCCGGTACTCTAAATGCCTGACCTATGGGCTCATCTTCGCGCAGTGGCAAGTCAAGCGTATGGGTATAGATGACGCTTGCCTCTATTTCATTGAGCGCTGCACCCAGGCGCCAGGCATCATAGCCACCGACCAGGGTGAGCTTGAATCCATACTGACGGGCGAGGGCAATGGCCGCCTCTATCTGCCGCTGCCTGTCGGCATGAACAAACAGCCGCCCCTCTTGGCGATACAGCGGTAAGAGCGCTTGCCAGCGGCTGTCTTCAAGGGCGCCTTCGCTGCTTTGCTGACTCAAGGCATAGCGTTTACCCGCTTCAAAGTGTTTGTGTATCTGTGACAGCGCGTCCTGATAGGCCAGTTGTGCCTGTTTATTCGCCTTGTTGGTACCTTGTTTTTGCGGCTCCGTTGGCCAATAGAGGTGGAACTGTGGTCTGGCTGGGACCTGGGCATCTTCTATGGTCCAGGCATCCAGGGATACCAGTGCAGATTGCCCTGCAATGCCTGTGCCTCTTGGGACTATTTGCGCGTGGGTGATACCGTTGGCCCGCACACTGGGCAACAATTCCGAATCCGGGTTGAAGGCGCTGGCGGCTTCAAGCTGTGGATTGGCACTGCCCACATCACGGCTATCGACTGTTGGCCTGGCCATGGCTATTTCCACCAATCCCAGGGTGGTATCCAGTGCTATGAGGCCGGGATAAAGGTGTTTGCCACTGAGATCAAATTCCCGGGCATTTTCAGCCGTTAATCCCGGGCCTACGGCGCTGATAACACCTTGCTCGAGCAGCACATCGGTATTCTCGAGAGTGCCTTGGCTGACGGTGTGAACCGTGGCGTTTTTCAGCAATATGGCTTGTTGCTGATGCTCGGCCGGGATCAGGTTATGGGCCTTTACCGGGGCGAGCATCAAGAGTGAACCACCCAGCAGCAGATGTGCCAGCATAGATGCCATGCGTGGCAATAGAGGAAACTTGGTCACAGGCGGCTCTCCTTATTCTGGCCCCAGGCGTTGAATTGGGTATCGCATTGCCACAAGGGCTCTATGATTTCTGAAGTCGTTTCGCCTTGAAGCCGCGCCGGGTCGCTGCCAAGAATTTTCTGGATCAGCGCTTGGCGCTCGCTGACAATAGCCTGGGTCATTTGCTTATCTTCAGCGCGGTCGAAGTAGCGTTTGCCGCCAATCCACACTGCCTGACTCTTGGCATAAACCGATAGGGGGTTGGCATCCCAGAGCACCAAATCTGCCTGTTTTCCCTCTTCTATAGAACCTGTTATGGCGTCTATTCCGAGCTGTTTTGCGGGGTTGATGGTTACCATCTTCCAGGCATCTTCCTGGGACATATCGCAGTATTTCACCGACTTGGCGGCTTCTTGATTCAGGCGACGCTGCATCTCAAAGTCATCTGAGTTAATTGAGGTGAGCACGCCGGCATTCATCATCAAACAGGCATTTTGCGGAATGGCATCATAGACCTCAAATTTATAGGCCCACCAGTCGGCAAAGGTGGAAGCACCAGCGCCATGAGCCGCCAATTCGGGGGCCAGCTTGTAACCTTCCAGTACATGGGTAAAGGCGGTGACTTTGAAATCGTAAGCCTCGGCGAGGCGCAAGAACATCAGGATTTCAGACTGGACATAGGAGTGAATATGCACATCGCGTTCGCCGTTCAGCACTTGGGCAATCGCCTGTAAACGATAATCGGGGCGAGGGGAGAGCTGCTTACGTTTCTCCCGAGAACGCAACTCGGCATATTGGGCTTGGGCATCTTTATAGTCTCTGGCGGCATTGAAAGCATCACTCATCAGGGCTTTAACCCCCATGCGGCTTTGCGGGAATCTGCGGGTATAACGCTCACCCCAATTGCTCTGTTTGACGTTTTCCCCCAAAGCAAACTTAATCCCTTGATGGGCTTGGGTGAACTTGAGGTTTTCGGCCGACTCTCCCCAGCGCAGTTGAATGACCTGCGACTGGCCACCTATGGGGTTGGCGCTGCCATGCAGCAGATTGGCGGTGGTGACGCCACCGGCCAAGGAGCGATAGATGGCAATATCATCTGGGTTCAGCACATCGGCTATTTGCACTTCTGAGGTGATGGCATCGGACATCTCATTGAGGCCGCCGTTGACGGCAATGTGGGAATGCTCATCTATGATCCCGGCAGTCAGGTGCATGCCAGCTCCCTCTATGACCTGATAACCACTCGGGGTGCTGAGATTGGTACCAATCTTTGCAATCTTGCCGTTGGCCAGAATCAGGTCGCTGTTGCCAATTATGCCGGCCTCGCTTGAGGTCCAAAGGGTGACATTGCGGATATGCAGTTTTTCCGTACCTGGCTGCTCACTGCGGCCATAGGCTTGCAGTGGACTCGTCAAACGGCTGAGATACTCGGGTTCAGTTTTACTGATTGTCTTTGACTGAGAGTTGACTGCCGCTGCTGAGGCTTTCGTTTCTTCAGCTGTTTCTGCCGTTAAAGGTGCGTGCGGCAATCTTGAACCGGCCAATTGGGTGATGGCACCGTCGGCATGCAAGAGTCTGCCCTGCAGCCCTTCATCATCTTGCCAAAGGGTTATTCGACTAATGCCACCGATACCGGCATCTTGCAAATTGGCACTGAAGCTCAGGCGTTTGCTATCGGTAGTTAGATGAGCGAGTTCTACTTGTTGATCACCGCTGCTGAGGCTACCCCTGAGCGTTCGGGGCTTTTGTTGACTCAGTTGTAGTTCAAGATCCAGTTCCAGTTCAGCTAGATGCAGGCGATAACTGCCTTGCCACTGATATCCAGGTGGCATTAGTTTTTGCTCTTCCCCTTGTAGCCAAACGCTGATTATTTCGCCGTCCTGAAACAGATTGCCTTTGGCTATCACCAGATCGGCCATATAGCCAGGTGCCAGTTTACCGACTAAATCCTCTATGCCGGCAGCTGCAGCGGCCTGGGTTGTCAGCGCTGCCAATGCGGCTTCTTCATCGAGGCCGGCCTGCAGCGCCATTCTTAATCTGGGCCAAAAGGCTTTGCCATCCATGCCATATTGGGTGAAGGAGAAAGGAATGTTATTGGCGGCGAGGACGGCGGGATTACTCGGTGCCCGCTCCCAATGTCTCAAGATGTTGAGTGGCACTTCTCTGGCATAGTCTTCGTCACTGACCTGAGGAGCTGCAGGAAAGTTCAACGGCAATATCAACTCGGGTCGATATTCTAGCAGTTCTTTCACTCTTGCATACTCCTGGCCATTTCCCAGTAAGATTGGCTGGATATCTGATTGGCTCAAGAGCTTAGCTGCACGCAACTGGTTATTGAGATTTCGGGTGTCAAATATCACACCACGAGTTTTTATATCGTGTAAGCGCTCAAGGGCGGTATTAAATTCCGGTGATAATAAACCCTCGCGTCCGGCTGCATTCTTTTTATTCTGGTTATACCAGTTGGCATCACTGAGAGTCTGTCTTATTAACGCTATGCTTCCCATCAGAGAATTGGGATAATCCTGTGGTGAATTGCCTTTATCAAATGCCATAAAATGTCGGCTTCTGGGGCGATATATCACTTGGTTACTCTTTTTGTCGGCCAAAGAAAGTGAGACGCCGACTCCCCTGAATATTCCGTCAAGATGTGCACTCTGGACACTGGTGAAGCCATTACTTATCCAATTTGATGCAGTTTTGTTGTCCGGCAAGACATAAGTAAACCATTCTTTCTCTGCATGAATGGCGCCATTTGCGGCTACCGCCCCTTTTGACTTAATTTGATAGACTGGAGCTTCAATTGCGGCCGCAGATTCTGAATACTCCAAACCATATTCGGCAAAGGGATCGATAAATCCCGGATAGATGGTGTAACCATTGAGATCTATCTTATAAGCATTT
Source organism: Shewanella sp. BJSY2023SW001 (assembly GCF_047314685.1). NCBI lineage: Bacteria > Pseudomonadati > Pseudomonadota > Gammaproteobacteria > Alteromonadales > Shewanellaceae > Shewanella > Shewanella sp. BJSY2023SW001. Next base: position 9,420 of record NZ_JBKORF010000055.1, on the reverse strand, counting down.
TGTGGAATTTCATTATTGGAAATTACTTGTTTTATTCGGTTATTTTCAATAAGTAATGTAGCGTTATCCAGCTGTTTCCCAGGTGAAAGTATAAGCTTGGCATGGGTTAAGGCGGTCAATCTCGGAGTATTGTCTGTCAGCTGTGTCTCATCGGCAAAGGCGCTACAGGCCACAAGACTGAACAACAGTAGGTTTATGGCGGGGAAAGAAATTCTCATCTGTTGTGGCTACCTTGTCATAATTCCTTGGGGAGAGTCATTGTCATCAGAGAGGAACAGGCTGCGATCAATCAGTACGTTTCCCCTAAGAGTGATAAAAAAGCGGACGAAAGCCTCGCTTTAAGTCGGCAGTCGTAAACTTAACTCAGCCTAAATGTAAATGCCAAGGCGTAATTGTAAGGCTTTTTAACAGATGCCAGACTTCTATCAGACATAAAAAAGCCCCGACACTGTCGAGGCTTAAGCTAGGAAAACCTGATTAAATCAGGAAATCATCCATTGAACGACCTTTATCTACTTCGTTCTTGAATACAGTTGGCATACGGCCTTGGCCGGTCCAAGTAATAGTTTGACCATCTACAACGATTTTGTATTTTGGTGGGCGGGGAGCACGCTTCTTGGGAGCAGCCTTGGCGGCAGCAACATTACCCAGATCTTCAACAGATAGGCCAACGGCTTCCATCTGCTTACGGATCTCTTCAATTTTAGACAGACGTTCAGCCTGTGCCTTTTCTTCTTTCTTGGCTTCTTCTTCACGATCAATAATGATCTTATCCAATTTGACTGCCAGATCGCGCAGATCTGCAACGCTTAACTCTTTTACTGCGGCTTTAAAACGACGGCCGTGAGTCAATATATCAAGAAAATCGCTCATAAGTATTTAGGTCCCACGCTAATTTATAAATTGGGTTAAGGTGAATATCGCTATAAATAATAGAAACTATAAGTGTCAGGATCAAATATTTTTACGTCAATTGACATTAATTTCTTTATTTATTTCAATTCTACGACCATAAAAGTTGCCAAGTGTTCAAAAAACTGACCATAAAGTGTGACAGAATTGGCAAACGAGCGTTTAAACTACTGTTGACGTTAACGTCAACAGCACGTAAAGTTGAGCCATCCTGTACTGATGTATCTGGTATCATCGGTACGTAATCCACATAAGATACAAGGTGTAGGAAGGAAACCCTATGAAAGTATTGGTGCCAGTAAAACGTGTGGTCGATGCCAATGTTAAGGTCAGGGTCAAGGCTGACAATACAGGCGTTGAAACAGCCAACCTGAAAATGGCGTTGAATCCATTTTGTGAAATTGCGGTAGAAGAAGCCGTACGTCTAAAAGAAGCCGGCAGTGCTTCTGAGGTCGTTGTTGTCAGCATAGGTCCCAAGGCGGCACAGGAGCAACTGCGTACCGCATTGGCTCTGGGCGCCGACCGTGCCATTCACATTGAAACCGATGAAGAGCTGGTGCCCCTTTCTATTGCCAAGTTACTCAAGGCAGTGCAGGACAAAGAGCAGGCGCAGCTAATTCTGCTCGGCAAGCAGTCCATCGATGGTGATAACAATCAGACCGGACAGATGCTGGCGGCGCTCGCCGGTATGCCTCAGGCAACCTTTGCATCTGAAGTGAAGCTGGAAGGTGAAACTTTGCTGGTTACCCGTGAAGTGGATGGTGGTTTACAGACTCTGTCCATGCCTCTACCGGCTGTAGTTACAGCGGATCTGCGTCTGAATGAGCCTCGCTATGCTTCTTTGCCCAATATCATGAAGGCCAAGCGCAAGCCGCTGGAAACCATGAGCATTGAGGATCTGGAAGTGACTCTCAAGCAGCACGTACAGGTGTTGGAGGTAGCAACGCCGGCCAGCCGTCAGGCGGGTGTGATGGTGGCTTCCGTTGAGGAGCTGGTGGACAAGTTGAAAAACGAAGCGAAGGTGATCTAAATGGCCGTATTAGTAATAGCAGAACACGATAATGCCAGCCTGAAACAGGACACAGCCAAAGTCGTCGCCGCGGCCAAAGCCATAGGTGGAGATATTCACCTCTTGGTTGCCGGTCAGGATTGCAAGGCCGCAGCCGATGCCGCCGCCAAGCTTGAAGGTGTCAGTAAAGTACTGTTGGCCGATAATCCTGCCTATGGTGCTCATCTTGCCGACAATATTGGTGAGCTCATCTTGTCTTTGAGTGGCGACTACAGCCATATTCTGGCTGCAGCCTCAAGCCAGGGTAAGGATATACTGCCAAGAGTGGCGGCTTTGCTGGATGTGGCTCAACTTTCTGAGATCACCAAGGTGATCGATGCCGATACTTTTGTCCGTCCCGTCTATGCCGGTAACGCCATGGCGACCGTTAAGAGTCTGGATAACAAGAAAGTGGCCACAGTGCGCGCCAGCGCCTTCGACGCCGTTGCCGAGACAGGTTCAGCTGAAATCAATCAGCTCGACAGCGTCTTTGACGCCAAGAGCAGCTTTGTCTCTCAGAGTTTGACCGAGTCGGCTCGTCCGGAGCTTGGCAGTGCCAGAGTGATTGTTTCCGGTGGTCGCGGTATGGGCAGTGGCGAAAACTTTGCCATGCTGGAAACCTTGGCCGATAAGCTTGGCGCCGCCGTAGGTGCATCACGGGCCGCCGTAGATGCCGGATTTGTTCCTAACGATTTGCAGGTCGGTCAGACAGGTAAAATTGTGGCGCCAGAGCTGTATATCGCTGTGGGTATCTCCGGAGCGATTCAGCATCTGGCCGGGATGAAGGATTCAAAAGTCATAGTGGCTATCAATAAAGATCCTGAAGCGCCTATTTTCCAGGTTGCCGATTATGGTCTGGAAGCTGATCTGTTTGATGTGGTGCCCAAGTTGAACGAGTTGATTTAATCTGTGATCTAGGTCACGATAGGCGGCTTTGGGGTAGCATCCTCAAAGCCGCCTATGTTTTTATGTGCCTCACGCCTGAAATCAGGCGTCCTGAGAAGTAGAGGCGCACTAAATATCAGTAGCGGTAAGCAGGGTGATTCCGTTTATGTATCGCGAAAGGATTTGGTGCCGAAGGGGTTGCGACTCATCAAAGTCCACCGCTGGGGCTGTTACCAAATAGGGGCAGCACTGCCATAGTATATTCTGTCGGGATGACAGATTGACGTTACTATGGAGCGCTACTGAAAGGACAGGTGCTACTCGGTATGTTTTTGCCTTTTCCCACCAGTTCAGTTGCCCTCCATTCGTATTTAACGAAGAACAAGACTCAATGACAGTACTAAGTTATGCCGACTCGGCACTCTCTTTGTTGCCGCCGGTTGTGGCAATTTTATTGGCGATCTTCACCCGGCGGGTGTTGTTATCTCTAGGGCTGGGAATACTGATCGGAGCCTTGTTGCTCAATCAATGGTCGGTGTTGGATACCGGGGTTTATCTGGGGCAAAGGGTGCTTTCCCTGGTTTGGGACGATGGCGCTTTTAATGCCTGGAACCTGTATATTCTGGGGTTCCTGGTGCTGCTGGGAATGATCACTGCACTGATTACTGTTAGTGGCTCTGCCAGAGCCTTTGCTAACTGGGCCAGACAGCATATCCGCAATCGTCGTGATGCTAAGCTGCTAACCATGTTTCTCGGTTGTGTGGTGTTTATCGATGACTACTTCAACAGCCTGGTGGTGGGCAGTATCGCTAGACCGCTGACCGACAGATATTATATCTCCCGCTCCAAACTGGCGTATCTTTTGGATTCAACCGCAGCGCCTGTGTGCGTTATCTCGCCGGTTTCCAGCTGGGGTGCCTATATTATTGCCCTTATCGGCGGTATTCTCACGGCTCATGGTTTTACCGAGACCGGACATCTGAGCGCTTTCGTGCAGATGATCCCGATGAACTTCTATGCCCTGTTTGCCCTGGCGCTCTTGCTATGCGTGGCCTATATGGAGCTGGATATCGGCGCCATGCGCAAACACGAGCTTAATGCCCGTAAAGGCAATCTCTATGATGAGTCCAAGGGACTGCCGCCAGGTGCCAATGCCGATCTGCCCGAGGCGGAAACCGGTCAGGTGCACGGCCTGTTCCTGCCCATAGGTGTCTTGGTGGTGGCGACCTTCTACTTTATGGTTTCCAGCGGCGCCGATGCCCTGGCGGCAGAAAGCCTGCCTTTCAGCATCATAGGTGCCTTTGAGAAAACCGATGTGGGCTCGTCACTGTTTTTTGGCGCTTCCATCGGACTGGTGGTAACGCTGCTGCTGGCCTTTATCCAGAAGATTGAAGCCAAGATGATCCTCAAGGCGCTCACCTCGGGGGCTCGCTCCATGTTGCCGGCCATCTATATTCTGATGTTTGCCTGGACCATAGCCGGGATCATAGGCTCATTGGAAACCGGCAAGTTTATGGCCAGTCTCGCCAGTGGCAATATTCCCTTTGCCTTGCTGCCGGCCGTGTTATTTATTTTGGCTGGGCTTACCGCCTTTTCTACCGGCACCAGCTGGGGCACTTTCGGGATCATGTTGCCGATTGCTGCCGATATGGCTATGGGCAGCCACAGCAGTATGATGTTGCCTATGTTGGCGGCCGTGTTGGCTGGTGCTGTATTTGGCGACCACTGCTCGCCGATATCGGACACCACGATTCTGTCATCTACAGGTGCCGGCTGTCATCATATCGATCACGTGTTGACTCAGCTGCCTTATGCGGTCTTGGTGGCGCTTATTTCCCTCGGTGGTTATATAGTGCTCGGTTTTACCGAGTCGGTATGGTTGGGGCTTGCCTGTAGCTGTGTACTATTCCTGCTGGGATTGGTGTGGCTCAAATGGCAACAACCCAAGAATACTAATGCCTGAGCTGCCACTCAATAGCTTGCGTTAACAGCACCCGCCCTGATGGCGGGTGTTTTGTTGTAATGCCATTTCGTTTACTTGATTCAGCTTGGGAGTTGGCTTTGGTAAAGAGTCGTGTGCCGGCATCAAGTTCGGCCGTATTTGAATACCTGATCAAGATTAATGCTGGTTTAAAGTCCAACAAGGAATGGAATAACTAACCTGCGATGGGAAAAGGCTTCTGATATACTTGCCGCCTTCGCCAGTTGCCGGAGGCTTTCCGGTAAGATTCACTGTTTGGAAATACCAATGAACAACCTGTTTCTGTTTTGTCGTGCCGGCTATGAAAAAGAGTGCGCGGCCGAGATCCAAAATCGGGCGGCACTGCTCAATGTCGGTGGTTTCGTCAAGGCCAACAACAACGATGCCTATGTGATCTTTCAATGTTTTGCCGAAGGGGAAGCCGACACTCTGGCACAGGAACTGGCGCTGGACTCATTGATCTTTGCCCGGCAGATGTTTGTTTGCGGCGATCTGCTCAGCGACCTGCCTCCGGAAGACAGGGTAGGGCCAATTACCGCCGCGCTTGAAGATGTTAGCAAGGGCGGTGAACTCAGGGTCGAAACCCCGGATACCAACGAAGCCAAAGAGCTGCTGACCTTCTGCCGCAAGTTTACCGTGCCGCTGCGTCAGTCGTTGAAACAGAGTGGTACACTGCTGACCAAGGAAAATCCCAAGCGGCCGATAATCCATGTGTGCTTTGTGGCACCGGGCAAAGCGTTTGCCGGTTATTCCTACAGCCATAACTCGTCACCGTTTTTTATGGGGATCCCCAGGCTCAAGTTTCCCGCCGATGCGCCCAGCCGCTCGACTTTGAAACTGGATGAGGCCTTCAATCACTTTATTCCCGAGCCGCAGCGGGAAGAGCGTTTGCGTAGCGGTCTCAACGCCGTAGATCTCGGCGCCTGTCCCGGCGGCTGGACCTATCAGTTGGTGCGCCGCGGCATGTTTGTATCGGCCGTCGACAACGGCCCCATGGATGCGGGTTTGATGGAAACCGGCCAGGTGACTCACTTCCAGGCCGATGGTTTCCGTTTTGAGCCCAAGCGCAAGAACATCTATTGGCTGGTGTGTGACATGGTGGAAAAGCCGGCCAGGGTGGCCGAACTGATGGAAGCCTGGGCCATCAATGGCTGGTTTAAAGAGGCTATCTTTAACCTGAAACTGCCGATGAAGAGCCGTTACAAAGAGGTGAGCACCATATTGGAAAATATGCAGGCCATTCTCAAAGAAAACGGCATCACAGAGTTTAAGCTGGCTTGTAAACATCTCTACCACGACAGGGATGAAGTGACAGTGCACCTGTGGCTGCGACCCAACTCGCCTTGGTGAGTTGGGGAGGGGGCGAACAAGTCCCATGTGTGCTCTGCGTCGGCTTATGGGCCTGGATGCAAGGCGTGGTTCGCACCTTCCTTGCCCCAAGCTGGCCTTGATGCTTTTCAGCTCAAGGCCATATGCTGCAGCACGGCATCCGGAATGTCATATTGGCCGCAAACCCACTCAAGATTGCTATCGATAAAGCCGAGTAGCTCCCGGGTCAACATCAGGTTATAGACGGCATCGGCCACCACACTGATGTATTCGGCTTTCTTTCTCGGTGACAGGTGATGGTGGCGCCGGTAATCCTGCAATGCCTGTTCCAGCTTCTTGCCGGCAACGCCCAGGGAACCGGCTTGCTCCCGCATCAATTCCTGCTCTAACAGACTCTGCTGTTGCTGCTTTAGTTCACTCAGTTTTGAGGCTGACACCCGCTGCTCCTCTGGCTGCTTCTCCTGTTTTTAAGTGTGTGCCCCGGATAATGGATCAACAAGTCGGTGTCGGCGAAATGTTCGCTGGCGCACAAAAATCTACTCTCAAAAGACCATGTAACTCTTACTCGGGGCGTTTGCAGCCATTTAAGCTTGGAAAATATTGAGTTGTATCACGCAACTAAAAAACTTTTAAGGTGTAATCCGCCGCGGTTCCTGTTACTAAATAAGTTCTGTTTCTTGATATGAGTCTGCGGATAGAAGTAATGCAGTTTTCCAAGTTTGGCGACAAGTTTAACCGTTATACAGGTATCACCCAGTTGATGGATGATCTCAACGAAGGGCTACGCACTCCGGGGGCGATTATGCTGGGGGGCGGTAACCCGGCGGCCATCCCCTCCATGCTCGACTATTTTACCGAGCTCAGTGCCGATATGCTGGCCAAGGGCGAGTTGCTCGCGGCCATGACCAACTATGATGGCCCGCAGGGAAAAGATGCCTTTCTCAATGCCTTGGCCAAGCTGCTTAACGATACCTACGGTTGGTCGCTGACCAAAAACAATATCAGCCTCACCAACGGCAGCCAGAGCTCGTTTTTCGCGCTGTTCAATCTATTTGCCGGTACCACTGCCGAGGGGCAAAAACGCAAGATCTTACTGCCGCTGGCCCCTGAGTATATCGGCTACAGTGATGCCGGTCTGGAAGATGAACTGTTTCGTACCTTCAAGCCGGAAATCACCAAGCTGGATGGCGGTTTGTTCAAATATCATATCGATTTTGAAAGGCTTAAAGTCGATGCCGATATCGGCGCCATTTGTGTTTCACGGCCGACTAACCCTACGGGCAATGTGCTGACCGATGAAGAGGTGGATAAGCTGGATAAGCTGGCAAGAGCGCATGGGATCCCGCTGATCCTCGACTGCGCCTATGGCTCACCTTTCCCCAATATTCTGTTTGAGGATGTGACTCCTTTCTGGAACGACAACACTGTGCTGTGCATGAGTCTCTCCAAGCTGGGGCTGCCGGGGCTGCGCTGCGGCATAGTGATAGCCAACCAAGCCATTACCCAGGCGCTGACCAATATCAACGGTATTATCTCTCTGGCACCGGGCAGCATGGGCCCGGCGATGGCGACAGAGATGATAGCCCGTGGTGATATGCTGCGGCTCGGCAATGAAGTAGTGCGGCCTTTTTATCTGCAGCGGGCGCAGCAAACCGTGGCCATGCTGCAACAGGCTCTGCCGGACCCCAGGTTCAGAATTCATAAACCCGAGGGGGCGATTTTCCTTTGGCTCTGGTTTGAAGGCCTGCCCATCAGTGCCATGGAACTTTATCGACGCCTGAAAGCCAGGGGCGTGTTGGTGGTGCCCGGAGAGTACTTCTTCTTCGGACTGGCCGAAGAGTGGCCACACGCCGGTGAGTGTATTCGGATGAACTATGTGCAACAACCCGAGTTGATGCGCCGCGGCATTGAAATCATCGCCGAAGAAGTCAATAAGGCTTGGGCACAGCTTGGTTGAAACCAAGGTTATTATCGCAGAGTTGCTTGCTGTGAGTTTCAAGCAACTCTGCTGTAGCGTTATGAATCGCCACTAGTTTTCCAGACACCTTTTAGTTAGATAAACTAGCTAACTGTCAGAAGCTGTTTAGCTGAACCCCCGAGGCTCCAAGATATTTCTCTCCAATCGAACTTTGTTCGAACTCCATCGTGCCTGAAATTCGATTTTTTGCACTCATTTCAATAACCGAGCACCCCTCAAAAGGCTTGAAAGATTATTTTCTCTCAGTGAAAACATCAGTGTTTCTGTGAGTCAGGCAACTAGAGCCTTCACTCAGCTAATAATGGGTGTCTTTGTTACTTACTGATGGGTGTCTTTGTTACTTCTCGCTTGTTAAAGGGCAAAATTTGGTTGGCTATAATCTTGAGCGGAGCGAAATCAGCCAACTGAATTTTGTCCACTATTCAACAGCTTGTTAGTTGCGTTTTGCAAACTGCCACCAATCCCTATTTGCATAGAAAATCCAACTCAAATTTTTAGGAACCACATATAGGAATAGGATATCAGTGGAACTCTGAAATCTATCAAAGCTTTCCCAGTTCAATTCATATTCAGCGTTTAACCTCTTAGTTAAGCCTGTACTTGTGTATGTTCTTTCAAACGTCTCAAACGCATAAACAGAGATATTATTTGAATGCTCAGAGGTGGAAATGAACACTGCATCAAATTGCTCTTTAGATAACCAATTATGGTCGTCTGAGTTAAATCCTTTAGTAACCAACCAGTCATTATCAATTAGGTTAATTTCATGGTCACCATCCAAAACTAAAATGCTTTTCAAATTATCGAAATTCATTTGGATACCAGTAAGCAACTAGACATAATGATTCCCTGTGCAGGTGTCGGCCTCCGTGTTTTCTCGTGGATTAGTTAAACCAGAGCCACACTGTTTGTTGATCCAATAGGCAAACAATCACAGGAGGCCGACATGTCTAAAGCTAACACACTTTTTATCGGGTTGGACGTACACAAGGAGACCACTGACGTGGCCTGGGTTTCTGATAAGTCTGCTGAGACCGTGCATTACCATGGCACAATCCCAACCAACCTGCGTTCATTCGATAAACTCATTAAGAATCAAACAGCCAAGACCAGCAAGCTATGTGTTATCTATGAGGCTGGTCCCTGTGGCTTCTGGCTCTATCGTCATCTGTTGCGCCGTGGCATTGAATGCTGGGTGGTAGCGCCGGCACTCATCCCCAAAGCTCCGGGCGACCGGGTCAAAACCGATAAACGCGATGCCATGACATTGGCCAGGTTAGCGCGTAG
>NZ_JBKORF010000054.1:0-65706 GCF_047314685.1 Shewanella sp. BJSY2023SW001 | reverse complement strand
TCCTGAGTGTAGCCAATTTGTTTCATAAGCCAGCGGGGATTTCGGCTACGTCGGGGTGTCCTTGGGGATGCAAGGGGCTTTGGACAAGCAAAGCCTCTTGCCCGGTGTGGTTTGGCGAGAGTTGCGTAGCAACATGCTTTCGAGCGCGAGTCATGGATGACGAGCTGGCCCTTGTGCATGGATGCATTTGCTCCACGACTTTAGGCCGCTGGCACAGCGGCTATCAGGGTTTGAACCAAATCCCACCAATAAACCTGGTTTTAGCTGCCAGCTAAGTTGCAGCCCATCACCTGCGGTGCGCTTTCGCACAGGCGATCCTGTGACTCGCTGCAAGTACATCCCTGTAAGCTCTGCCTCGCCATCCCTGGCTCGGAAGGTCACAGTTCCGCCTGTGCCTGAAAATGAGGTGTATGTCTGCGGACACTTCAGATGTTTCAAGCTACTCCATTCTCACAGAATTACACCGACCCCGCTCGAAGCTCCACGACTTTAGGCCGCTGGCACAGGGGCTATCATGGCTTTGAACCAAATCTCACCAATAAACTTGGTGTTAGCTGTAATCTAAGTTGCAGCCCATCACCTGCGGTGCGCCTTTCGCACAGGCGATCCTGTGACTCGGCGTTAATACGTCCCTTATCTCCATGGATGGAGTGTATGCCGACATTTGTCTGGAACAAAATTCGGCCCTGTTTTCGACGGTCACAGTTCCGCCTGTGCCTGAAAATGAGGTATATGTCTGCGGGCATATAGGTCGCTTCAAACAAGTTAACTCTCACAGAATTGCACCGACTCCCCTTTGGAGCCGTCGCTGGCATTGTTGCCAATTGGTTCGAAGGGGCGAACTGGCCCTTGTGCATGGATGCACTTGCTCCACGACTTTAAGCTGCTGGCACAGCGGCTATCATGGCTTTTAATCCCGAATGCAGTGAAGAAAAGGAACGGTCTAGGCCATCCTGAGTATTCCCTGTTAAACCTTTCTTTGGTTTCTTGTGTCTTATTCATCATAACGGCTACAAGTTAGTGAAATTTGCCACTCGCAGATGGTGGATTTTCATATTTTGCAGCCTTGCTTGATATTAATTCTTCTACTATCAGTTGATTACAAATTTGGCACAAAGTCTGCTTTATTCTGAGCCATAAGCGGTAACCAAGTTTACTCGGCAGATTAAAACGAGAGGGAAGACAGAATGAAACAAGCGATTGGTGGAATATCTTTGGTGTGTGCACTGTTTGCGGCGGCGCCTGCTATGGCGATCAACTTTGAGCCAAGAGATGAGCAATGCGAGATGTCGCTCAACTACGACATCTCACTGGAACCCAAGAGGCTGAGTGTCAGTAATCAAGGGAAAGAACACTATCGAATTGAGCCGGGCCGCCTCTATGTGGAAGGTGAAGAAGTGGTCTTGAATGCCGAGCAGAGCAAGCTTGTCAACGAGTACTCGGATGCCATGGCTCAGCAGTTACCCGAAGTCATCTCTCTGGTGGAAGATGCCGTCACCATGGCGAGCGAGGCCGTGAGCATGGCCCTGACACCACTCTTGGGTGATGCCGCCGCTGCCAAGTTGGATGAAACCATGGGCAGTCTGCAACAGAGAGTCTATGAAGTGGCTCATCGCAATGGTGACCAGTACTTCCTCGGGGCCACTGAAGAGTCGCTGGAAAACGCCTTTGGTGATGAGTTTTCCAAAGAAATAGAGCAACTGGTGCAGCAGTCGCTAGGCAGTTTGATGATGGCCATGGGCAGCGCCATGATGTCAGGTGAGGGCGAAACCTTTGATGAGAAGATCAATGCCTTCAGCCAGAAGATGGAAAAGATGGGCAAGGATATTGAAGTGCAAATGGAGTCCCGTGCCCAGGAGATGGAGCAGAGAGCCGACGCGCTTTGCGACAACTTCCAACGTTTGCTGGTGCTGGAAGACAAGTTACGCAAGCAGATCCCTGAGCTGGGCGAATTCCAGGTACTGTCCGGCAAGGTTGAACTGCAGCAATAAGATTTAAGCTGGTGATTCCCCCTGTATCTTCCCCTCCCTTGATACAGGGGTTTTTTATTGGTTGTCTGTTGATTATGCCATCACTGCGGCGGTTTTTTTGGCTCAAAGCTATCCTTGGGTTAGAGTCAATAACAAAGAATTGGTATACTTCGCAAAAATAATAAAACTGACACCCAAGTCAGGACTCAGTGACTCTACCCAGTGCGCTTTCCAAAACCCGGCAGCCCACACCCCATTTTGGGGTCTTGACGGTGAGGCCCGTCGCTTTTCCAGGAAAGCTTTTACCAGTGTTGTAAACGGCTTAAGGCGACTTTCATGTTAGAACTGTTAGAACCTATCGCTATTTTCACTCATGTCGCCCGTGCCGGCAGCTTCAGTGCAGCGGCGCGTAGGCTCGGAATATCCAAATCCAAGGTCAGTACCCAGGTTGCTGATCTTGAACATAAACTCGGGATCCAGCTGATCCAGCGAACGACCCGTAGCTTAAGCCTCACCGAAGCCGGTAATCTGCTGTATGTGCAAGGGGAAGAACTGCTCCGGGATGCGGATCAGGCGGTGGCCAGTGTGCACAACCTTAATGATGCCACCCGAGGCGTGCTCAAGGTAGGTATCTCCCAGTCATTCGGCACCATGCATATTATTCCGGCACTGCCCGAGTTTATGACCCGTCATCCGGATCTCGAGCTGCAGGTGAGCCTGTTGGACCATAAGGTTGATGTGGTCAGTGAAGGCCTGGATCTGCTGCTGACCATGTCAGAGCAACTGCCTCTGGGAATGGTGGCTCGCCCGCTGATGAAGTGTCAGTTCCTGCTGGTGGCATCCCCCGGGTATGTTGCAGCTCACGGTATGCCGGCCCGTCCGGAGCAGCTGGTGGAGCACAACTGTTTGGTTTACCACGGTGAATGGCATGAGCACAGCGTTTGGCAATTCAAGAAGGGCGATGATTACTGTGAGATAGGGGTTTCGGGTAATTTCAGAGTCGACAATGCGCCGGCGCTTAAGTCTGCCGCTGTCAGTGGGCTTGGGGTGGTTTATCTCGCCAGTTATCTGCTGGAAGATGAAATAGAAAAAGGTACTCTGGTTCCCCTGCTTCCCGATTGGCAACTGACTCATCATCTGCCGCTGCAGGCTGTTTATCCAAGACGTAAACACTTGGCCCCCAAGGTGAGTGCCTTTATCGAGTTCATCAAGGATCATATAGGTACGCCACCTTATTGGGACAAAAAATATGCAGATCTGTTTGCCCAACGCCAGGAAAAATAAAGAAATATCGTTCTTATAATAGAACAATGAAAAACACTCAAGTCCCGCTTGGGTGTTTTTTGTTTATATATCATATGGATGTTAGGATTTTATTGGTTTATTCAACCGCTTTATTATTTGATGGGCTTTAAAGATTTTTAATAACCCAGTTGCAGTCTGTTCTGAAATCAATACAATGGTTGCAGTTGATTCGGGTGGAACCAACATACGGGTGTGCCGCGGGACTGACCCCTCCTGCTGTAGACTGCTTGGTTCAACACAGAGTGTTAAGCCCTTATCAATGCCGACCCAGGTTTTCGAACTAAAACAATGTCGGCCTTAAAACCATCATCCTGATTTTGGTTTACCCCGGCCCAGGTGGCCGGGGTATTTTTATGTCTGTTTTCAGGACGGAATCAAGCGCATAAAAAGCCGCTCATGGGAGCGGCAGTTGATTCAGTTTCAAGCCTGGCTTTGCGCGGTTACCCAGTCTTTTACCTCCTGCTCCAGTACATTCAGCGGCAAGGGGCCGTTTTTCAAGACCAGAGTGTGGAAGGCGCGAATGTCGAAACGCTCACCCAGCGCCTCCTTGGCGTAGGCTCTAAGCGCAAGTATCTTGTTCATCCCCACCTTGTAAGCGGTTGCCTGCGAGGGCATAACTATGTGCCGCTCAACCATTTTTACTGCGTCAGATTCGGCATTGGGAGTGTTATCCATGTAATAGGCTATGGCTTGTTCTCGAGTCCATTTCTTGGCATGGATCCCGGTATCTACCACCAAACGGCAGGAGCGCCATAGCTCCATCGCTAATCTGCCAAAGTCTGAGTAGGGATCGCTGTAAAGCCCCATCTCCTTGGGGAAGTACTCACTGTAAAGGCCCCAGCCCTCGATATAAGCCGTGTAAGAGCCGAAGCGACGAAAGCTGGGAAGTCCTTCCAGTTCCTGGGCTATGGCTATCTGCATGTGATGCCCGGGGATCCCTTCATGGTAGGCCAGTGCCTCCATTTGGTATTTGGGCATAGCCATTATGTCGTAGAGGTTGGCATAGTAAGTTCCCGGGCGACTGCCATCGGCCGAGGGCTGGTTGTAGAAAGCCTTGCCGGCAGACTTCTCCCTGAAGGCTTCCACCTGTTTGACTATCAACGGCGCTTTGGGCTTTACCTTGAACACTTCATCCAGGCGAGAGTTCATGTTATCGATAAGGGCGGTGGCCTCTCTCAGGTAGGCCCGGCGGCCGGCGTCATTGTCCGGGAAGTAGAAGCCCTCATTCTGGCGCATAAACTCGAAGAAGGCTTTGAGATCGCCCTTGAAGCCAACGTTGTCCATGATGGCGCGCATTTCGCCGTGGATCCTGGCGACCTCGTCCAGTCCTAATTGATGAATGCTATCGGCGCTCATCTCTGTGGTGGTGGTATTGGCCAGGGCATTGTTGTAGAAGGCGCTGCCGCTCGGGAATTTCCAGACTCCATCTCTGCTGTCGGCCCGTTTTTCCAGGGTTTCGAGATAGGCAATCAGCTTTTGGTAAGCTGGCCTCAATTGTTCTTTGAGGGCGATGGCGGCTTGATCCAGCAGTTTATCTTGGGTGTCTTCATTCAGCTTGAGTTTTGCCAACTTGCCCTTGAAGTCGGCCCAGATAGCGCTGTCCGGCTCACCATCAAACGGCGCGCCATGAATAATATTGCGGCTGTCTGAAAGTACGTGGGGGAATACGAACTTGGGGGCGATTATGCCTTCCTCGGCGCGAACCTCGAGGGCGGTGATCAGCTGCTCAAACAGCTCAGGAACCCCGGCTATACGGCTGATATAGGCGCGGGCATCGGCTTCGTTGGCTATCGAGTGTTGGTTTATCAACAATGAAGGTACCAGCGAGTGAATGCCGTACATCTGGTTGACCGGGTAGTTGTAGTGGCGGAACTTATCATCGCGGATCTGGCGTTGCAGCTTGGCGGTCAACAGCTCCAGGCTCAACTTGCTCTGTGAGTCCAACTTTGTCGGATCCAGTTGTGACAGGCGCTCAAGCTGCTGCTTGGCGCGAGCAAGCGCGGCATCATCGGCTGCATCTCCCAGTGAGTCCCACTTGCCGTAATCTGTCTTGATACCAAGAAAGGTCTGCCGCACCGGGCTGGCGGCAACATCTTCGTTGAAGATGGCTTCAAACAGGGCGTTGGCTTTGGCGGATTCGGCCTTGATGGCCTCAGGAGCCAGGTTTGATGCTTGGTTACTCTGCCCGGAGACGGAGGCTTGGGCGAGAAGGGGATAACTGCTGCTTAAAACGGCGCCAAGGGCCAGCGTCAACAGACTTTTTCTTATGGTTATAGGCATGGACAACTTCCTTTTTGCTTGGCAATGGCAGGCCGGATGACGATGGCCCGAGTCAGGAAAGACGCACAGAAACCGCGACTGCTATGGCTCATTTGCGTCTAAAGAAGTTAATCCTAATGAAGTTGAGTAATTAAGTATTGGCGTAAATGTTAGAAAATATTTCCTCTTGCTGCTTTCGCTTTGGCAGCAGCAAGAGGAGGCTAATAATAGATGGAGTTAACAAAACTGCGACAGCAGATCGTTGACGAACATATGTCCCTTGTTAGTGAGCTTCCAGTAGCCGGGAGTGATCTCCACCAGCCCGCGCTCGGCGGCCTGCTGCATGCCTTTATCCAGGGTGTTGGCCGCAACGCCGGTGCGCGCTTCAAATTCGCTCCAGGGGATGGGGCTCATCAGTCGCAGCCTGTTCATCAGGTACTCCAGCGCCCTGTCTTTGGGCAGTACATCACTTACCTCAAATAGATAATCCTCTGTGGCCAAATAACCCTTTGGATGTTTTATCTTTACCGTGCGTACTATGCGGTCCTGCTCCGGTAGCGTCAGCTTGCCGTGGGCGCCGCAACCAATTCCCAGATAATCACCGAACTCCCAATAGTTGAGGTTATGGCGGCACTGAAAACCGGGTTTGGCGTAGGCGGATATTTCATACTGCTGGTAGCCAAGGGCTGCGAGTCTTTGCTGGCCCTGTTCATAGATGTGCCAAAGTGCTTCATCGTCCGGCAGTTGCGGCGGGCGCGAATGAAACAGGGTGTTTGGCTCTATGGTGAGCTGATACCAGGACAGGTGCGGAGGATTGAGCGCCGCCGCCGTGTCGATATCGGCCATAGCCTCTTCAAAGCTCTGGTTCGGCAGACCGTGCATCAGATCCAGGTTAAAGCTCTGGTATCCGGCTGCAGCAACGCCTTTGGCAGCGTTGACTGCTTCATCCTTGCCGTGAATTCGCCCCAGCAGGTTGAGCTTGTCTTTGGCAAAGCTTTGCACACCTATGGAGAGGCGAGTGACACCTGCTGCGCGGTAAGCGCTGAAGTCATCATGTTCCAGAGTGCCTGGGTTGGCCTCCATGGTGATCTCTATGTCATCGGTAAAGGGAATGCGCCGATTCACGCCTTGCAGCAGCCTGCCTATCTGGGCAGCATCGAATAGGGAGGGGGTGCCGCCACCGATAAAAATGCTGTGCAGTTGCCGGCCTTGAACATAGTGCAGGTCGGCGTCGAGATCGCCAAGCAGGGCATCGACATATTCCTGCTGTGGCAGCTCACCCTGTTTTCCGTGAGAGTTGAAATCACAGTAAGGGCATTTCTGCACACACCAGGGAATATGAATATAGAGACTCAGCGGTGGCAGCGTCAGCATTAGCCGAGGATCCCCTGTTGTTTGAAGGCTTCAAGCAGCAATTTCAGCGCCTTGCCTCTGTGACTGAGATGGTTCTTTTCATCACTGCTGAGCTCGGCGGCAGTTTGCTGGTAGCCACAGGGAATGAATACGGGATCATAACCATGGCCGTTGTTGCCCTTGGGTTCAAAACCTATTTCACCTTCCCAGGCGGCCTGGCAGATGATGGGAGTCGGATCCTTGGCATGACGCATATACACAAGTACACACTGGAAACGGGCGGTACGGGGGGCAGACGTTGCCTCTATGGCGCCAAGCAGCTTGTTGTAGTTGCCTTCGGCCGTGGCGTTGGCGCCACTGTAACGGGCAGAATAGATGCCGGGAGCGCCGTCCAGAGCATCAACTTCGAGGCCTGAGTCATCGGCGATAGCGGGCAAACCGGTGATTTCGGCGGCATGGCGCGCCTTGATAATGGCATTTTCAACAAAAGTGGTGCCGGTTTCTGCCACTTCAGGCACGTCGAATTGGTTTTGTGGCAACACCTCAATATTGAAGGCGCTGAACATCTCGGCGAATTCTTTGAGTTTTCCCTTATTGCCACTGGCAAGCACTATCTGTTTCATCTTGGATTTTCCTTATTTCGCAATGCCGGCAATAGTACCATTTTGCAAAAGAGTTTACTCACTCAGCGACAATGAAAAGGCGCGAAAACAAGTAGAGCCGTGGAAGGTTTGAGCCCTAATGGCTGCTGTCGTTTCTCGAAGTCGGCAGTCAATACCCCTCGGGGCGGCCATAAAAAACGCCGCTCATTCGGCGGCGCTCTATTGACGGAATGTACAGCTCAATCGACGTAGAATTTCTGTTTGAAGGCCAGAGTGGTGTTGAGCTCGTTGCCGTGTTTGATCAGGATTTGAAAGTTAATCTCCTGATCGTCACGATAGGGCACCTCGGCAATATAGTAGATGGCATCACCCTCGCGAATTTCACGGAACTTCAACTGCATTCTGGCATCGATAAGGTTGTTGGCCAGGCCTGATATCTCGACCGGTACTGCCGGATTGCCCTCTTCACTGGTATCCAGTACGGCGATATTGATTATGCCCGTGTAACGGCTGCGTTCTATGCCATAGTTCTTGGCGATGGATGGCGTCAAAAAGGTGCTGCCCAGCGCCATATAGTGGATATCGAAATGGCCGACGGTCTGTTTCTGTTCGGCCTGAGCGACACCGGTCAGAGAGCCGAGACACAAAAGCAGGGTCAAAAATTTGCGCAACATAATGCTTTACCTGAGGTTAAGTGTGTTGAGTTGATTATAGTCCCTTGTCTGCTGCCATGGCATCAGAGTAAGGCCTCGATTTCTGCGGGTAATATCTTGGGCGCTTCAATACGCACCTGCTTATGGCGGCCCAGCTCTCCCTTGACTATGGCTATCTGCCCCTTGGGCACCTTGAAGGCCTTGGACAGATACTTGGTCAGGTGGGCGTTGGCTTTGCCGTCCACAGGTGGCGCGGTAATGGCCACCTTGAACTCTTCACCATGCAGGCCAACCAGTTGATCCCGGCTGGCCTTGGGCTGGATATAGAGATTGAGCAACAGGTCCTGCTGCTCCCAGCTAACAGCTTTCATCAGGCAATGGCCCAGAAAGGAATCGTCTTGGCCAGCAGTATGTTAATGAAATTCATCAACACCATCAGCACCAGCAGCGACAAGTCCAGCCCGCCCATGGGGGGCAGGAAGCGGCGAATGGGCGCCAGCAGTGGCTCGGTCAACTGCATCATCACATACTCAATCGGATTGCGGCCCTGGCTGACCCAACTGAGGATGGCGCGGATGATCAGGATCCAGAACAACAATACCCCAGCCTTTTTAAACAAGGACACCAGCGCAAACATCAAGGTGGCAACCAGGTTGAACTCCTGGCCCGCCATCAGGGTCAGCAAGAGTATTTTGACCACCACCACCAGCAGTGCCAGCACCACAGAGGCCGTATCCAGACTGCCTATGGAGGGCAGTATCCGCCGCATGGGCGCTACAATGGGGTGGGTGGCCTTGACGATAAACTGGCTGAAGGGGTTATAAAAATCTGCCCGCACCAGCTGCAGCCAGATCCTCAGTATGACTACCATAAAATAGAGGTCGAATACGACTGTAATCAGGTAAATCAATGCGTCATTCATGAAAAGTTTCGCCCTTGGGTCGTTTAGAATTCTTTGGCCATGGCTTCAGCCCTGGCAATACAGTTGTTCATTGCTTGCTTGATCAGTCCCTTGAGATCACCCCGTTGGAAGGTTTCCACTGCTTCATGGGTGGTACCGCCCTTGGAGGTGACATTCTGCCGCAGTTGGCCGGCGCTCAGCTGAGGATTTTGAATCACCATCTGTGAGGCACCCAGCGCTGCCTGCTGCACCAGTAACCTGGCCTTGGATTCATCCAGCCCCAGCTCTTTGGCCGCATCCATCATGCCTTCCATAAACAGGAAAAAATAGGCCGGAGAGCTGCCCGCCAAGGCGATCACCAAATTGAGATCCGCTTCTTTGTCTACCCACAGGGTCTCGCCGCCACTGGCCATAATCTGCTGACAAAGATCTTTATCCGCCTGCTCAACCCCACTTGCGGCATAAAGGCCTGTCATGCCACAGCCAAGTTGGGTTGGGGTGTTGGGCATAGTGCGGATAAGCTTAATCTGTTGGCCGAAGTAGTCATTGTATCTGGCGGCCGGGATCCCTGCCGCTATGGTAATAAACAGTTTATCGGCCAGCGGCAGTGTTGCCAGTTGCTCACACACCTGTTGCATCAGTTGCGGTTTGACCGACAGCACTATGATATCGGCCCAGTCACAGGCGGCTTGGTTGTCTGTGGTGGTGAGGATGCCGAAATCGCGCTTGAGGGCATCGAGTTTAGCTGTGCTTGGGTTGCTGGCTTGGATCAATTCAGCCGGATAACCGCTGCCCACCAGCCCGCTGATGATACTGCGGCTCATATTGCCGGCGCCGATAAAACAGATTTTCTTTTGAGCCATGCTGTCCCCTGTCACTTGTGATTGGAGTGTATCCCGCATCGGCTTTGACCGTGCGGGAGATATTAGTATTTGGGCCAATACTATCAAAAACAAGGTCTCAGCGGCCAATCTCAGATCTTATTGGCTGGTTTATCGGCCGTAGTTACGCTCGCCGAAAATAGCGCTGCCGACTCTGACCATGGTAGAGCCCTTGGCGATGGCGAGTTCAAGATCCTGACTCATACCCATGGACAGGGTATCCACCTGTGGAAACTTGAGCTTCAGTTCGGCAAACAGTTGCTGCATGTGCGACAGCTCCGCCTCAAGCCTTGGGCCTTCACCGGCACTGGGAATTGTCATCAGTCCCCTGAGTTTGAGGTTGGGCAATGAGTCCACCAGGCTCGCCAGCTCAAACATTTCGCTCTGTGTTGCTATTCCTGCTTTGGAACTCTCACCCGAAACATTGATTTGAATGCAGATTTCCAGTGGTTGCATGCCTTCAGGGCGCTGCTCCGACAGGCGGCGGGCGATCTTTTCCCGCTCCAGGGTGTGCATCCAATGGAAGTGCTCGGCGACAATTCTTGATTTATTGGATTGCAGCGGGCCGATAAAGTGCCATTCTATATCGGGACAGCGCTGTGCCAATTCCATGGCTTTCTGTTGCCCCTCCTGGACATAGTTTTCGCCAAAGCAACGTTGCCCGGCGGCATAAGCTTGTTCAATGTCGGCGACCGGTTTGGTCTTGCTGACAGCCAGCAGCTTGATCTCGCTTGCATTTCGGGACGAAATTTGCGCCGCTTGAGCTATCCTGCGCTGGGCTAGTGCCAGTCTGTCTGCTATTGTTGTCATGATGTAAACTTTTTGGTTGAACGGATATCCCAAACTATGGAAATCACTGAATTATTGGCCTTTAGTGTAAAGCATAACGCTTCGGATCTGCACTTATCGGCCGGTGTGCCTCCCATGATACGCGTCGACGGTGAGGTCAGAAAGATTAATGTCCCTGCGCTTGATCACCAAGGGGTTCACAGACTTGTCTACGACATAATGAATGACAAGCAGCGTAAGGATTATGAAGAGTTTCTGGAAATCGACTTTTCCTTTGAAGTTCCCAATCTGGCGCGTTTTCGTGTCAATGCCTTCAATCAGTCCCGCGGCGCCGCCGCGGTTTTTCGTACTATTCCCAGCGACATTTTGACTTTGGAACAACTGGGCGCGCCGGAAATCTTCAAGAAAATCGCTTCATATCCTCGCGGCCTGGTGCTGGTAACCGGCCCCACAGGTTCGGGTAAGAGTACTACCCTGGCGGCGATGATAGATTACGTCAATGAGAACCGCCACGATCATATTCTCACCATTGAAGACCCTATCGAATTTGTGCACCAAAACAAGCAATGCCTTATCAACCAGCGGGAAGTGCATCGCCATACCCACAGTTTTAACGCCGCCCTCAGAAGCGCTCTGCGTGAAGACCCGGATGTCATTCTGGTCGGTGAGATGCGGGATTTGGAAACCATACGCCTGGCGATGACAGCAGCAGAAACCGGCCACTTGGTGTTCGGTACCTTGCACACCACCTCGGCGGCCAAGACCATTGACCGTGTGGTTGACGTATTCCCCGCAGGCGAGAAGGACATGGTGCGTACCATGTTGTCTGAGTCGTTGCAGGCGGTTATCTCCCAGACCCTAATCAAGAAGGTTGGCGGCGGCCGGGTGGCGGCCCATGAGATCATGATGGGTACCCCGGCTATCCGAAACCTTATCCGTGAGGACAAGGTGGCACAGATGTATTCTGCTATCCAAACCGGTATGGCTCATGGCATGCAAACCTTGGAGCAGAGCCTGCAGAACCTGGTGAATCGCGGCTTGATCAGTCGGGAGGATGCCATGGCCAAGAGCTCCAACAAACAAGCGAATTTCTAAGGAGTCCCCCATGGACGTCAGACCTTTTCTCAAGGCTATGGTGGAGCGCAAGGCCTCGGATCTCTTTATTACCGCCGCCTTTCCTCCCAGTGCCAAGGTGGACGGTGAACTCAGACCCTTGGCGGAAAACGCCTTTACCCCGGCGCAGTCGCTGGAGTTTGTCGAATCTTTGATGACGCCGGAGCAGAAAAAAGAGTTTCACGAGACCCGTGAATGTAACTTTGCCGTGGGCGCCAAGGAGCTGGGGCGTTTCCGGGTCAGTGCCTTCTGGCAACGGGAGTCGGCGGGCTGCGTGATGCGGCGCATCGAAACCAAGATCCCTACTGTGGAGCAGCTGTATCTGCCGCCCATCCTCAAAGACTTGGTGATGAGCAAGCGTGGGTTGGTGATTATGGTAGGGGGAACAGGTACGGGTAAGTCCACCTCACTGGCGGCACTTATCGGTTACCGTAATGCCAATGCCAGGGGACACATACTTACTATCGAAGATCCGGTGGAATTTGTTCACCAACACGGCAAGAGCATTATCACCCAGCGGGAAGTGGGTATAGATACCGAGTCGTTTGATGCGGCGCTCAAGAGCTCATTGCGCCAGGCGCCGGACGTTATCCTTATCGGTGAGATCCGTACCCAGGAAACCATGGAGTTTGCCCTGTCGTTCGCCGAAACCGGCCACTTGTGTATGGCAACCCTGCACGCCAATAACGCCAACCAGGCGCTGGATCGCATCATGCACCTGGTGCCTGAGAGTAAGCACCAACAGCTCTTGTTTGACCTGTCGCTTAACTTGCGTGGTATTGTGGCCCAGCAGCTGGTGCCCAAGGTGGACGGCAGCGGTCGGCGCGCCGCCATCGAAGTGCTGATTAACACTCCCAGGGTGGCCAGTCTTATTCAAAAGAACGAGCTGCACGTGCTTAAGGAGACCATGGCCAAGTCCAACGAGCAGGGGATGCAAACCTTCGATCAGGCGCTGTTCAAGCTCTACTGTGAAGGGGAGATCAGCTACGCCGATGCACTGCATCATGCTGATTCGCCGAACGACCTGCGACTCATGATTAAACTCCACAGCAACGACACAGGTAATTCAGGTTTCATGGAGGGGGTCACTCTGGATATGGATTAATAGGTTGATACCGTTTTCAGTAGGATTTTAACTACTCTACTTGGATGAAAAGGCGTCACTCTGACGCCTTTTGTGTTGATATTGAGTGGATTGTTCGAAAAACAACTGTGTTTTTGTTATTGTGTTGCGCCTGTTTTGTGAAAAGGATGGAAGGGGAATGCAATTGCGGCAAACCACTTTATTTTCAGCTTTGGGTCTGGCGCTGGCCGGTTGTTTCACTCTGCCGGCCGCGGCCGTGCCGGTTTCCGACGAGCTGGATATCGGCGGGGCGGTACGAGTCAACTATGGCTGGAAAGACTATGATGACGATGCCAAGTTAGAGTTCGAGCTGTTTCGTGCCGATGTCAAATACGACAATGGAGAACTGTTTGCATCGGCTCAGTATCGTTGGTATCAGGATCAGGATGTGATCCAGCATGCCTTCTTTGGCTATCGTTTTTCAGAAAATTCGGACATTCGCCTCGGGGTCACCCAGGTGCCTTTCGGTTTGCTGCCCTATGCAGCTCATTCCTTCTGGTTTGGTGCGACTTATTATCTCGGCTTTGAGGATGACTATGATGCCGGTATTCACTGGCACTACAGCAAGGACGGTTGGCGTTACGATCTCGCCTGGTTTGCCAATGATGAATATGGCGACGGCAGTCGCTTCAAACGTTATTCCTTCGATGTTGCTACCACAGAAAATGCTCCCTATGAAGAAGCCGGGCAGTTTAACGCCAGGCTAGAGCGCAGCCTGAAGTATGGCGAGTTTGCCCATAAACTGGGTGCCTCTGTGCAATACAGCCGTTTGGACTACAAGCCCATGGCTGGCGCTGTTGCCGGTGAAGACACTGATGGTCTGGCGGTAGCCGCCCATTGGCAAATGGATTGGCATGCCTGGCAGACTCAGGTGCAGTATCTGCATTATGACTATGACATGCCCGGCGAGCGTCTGGCGCTGTCGGCTTTTGCCTATCCGTTTGAGATAGCGGCCGAGGCCGATGTGGTTACATTTAATTTGTCGCGCAGCATAGATGTTGATTGGGGCCCTATTACTCAGCTCAACTGTTACAACGACTACAGCCAGGTATTTGCCTCTGGTACCGGGTTGGATGACTCGGTGCAAAATGTCACTGGGTGCGCCATCAGTGCCGGTAAGTTTTACTCTTATGTCGACTGGATTGCCGGTAAAAACATGTGGTTTGTCAACGGCCCGGGCATAGGTATTGCCGAAGGTGACAGCAGCTGGCATTCGAGGCTGAATATCAATGTCGGCTTCTATTTTTAACAGCTGAAGCTAAACTGCTGTAGAGTGCAAACAAGAGATCAAACAAATGGAGGTGTTATGCTGAAGACATTCAAGCCCCTGGCAAGATTGAATTTAACCGTGCCGACATTGAAGGGACTGGCTTTGACTGGTTTGGCTTTTACAGCATGGGTTTTGGCGCCCACGGTGGCTGTTGCCGGTCAGTGCCCCGATTACCTCAATATCAAGTTGAGAAAGCTCCATTCCCAGGAGTCTGTCGACCTGTGTGAACTCACCCAAGGTAAACCTGTGCTTCTGGTCAATACCGCCAGCAACTGTGGTTTCACGCCTCAATTCAAGGCGCTTGAAGCCCTGCATAAGGACTACCGCGAGCGTGGGCTGGTGGTGATAGGTTTCCCATCCGATGACTTCTTCCAGGAAGAAAACCAAGAGAAAGATACCGCCAAGGTGTGTTACATCAACTATGGCGTGACCTTCACCATGGTGGCCACCTCTGCGGTTCGCGGCAGCGATGTGAACCCGGTATTTGCTTATCTGGGGCAACAAGCCGGGGCGCCCAAGTGGAATTTCTACAAGTACCTGGTCAGTGGCGATGGGAAACAGGTGCAGAGCTTTAATTCCCGAGTCAAACCCGATAGCGATGAATTGATCAAAGCGATTGAATCTGTGCTTTAATATCTGACTTATTCGTTTTCTATCTGAGGTGATTTTGGCTAAGTTTATCGGTCTTGATAAAGACAAGGGCCACGCCGGGCGTGGTAAAACCGGGATATTGCTGTTAAATCTGGGGACGCCGGACGCACCGACACCCGCGGCGGTGCGGCGTTATCTGGCCGAATTTCTCTCCGATCCCAGGGTGGTGGAGATCCCCAAGGCGCTGTGGAAGCTTATTCTCCATGGCATTATTCTCAGGGTCAGGCCGGCCAAATCGGCGGCCCTTTACCGTGAGGTGTGGACTGATAAGGGCTCGCCACTGATGGATATCAGTGAGCGCCAGACCCGGGCCTTGGCAGAAAAGCTCAAGGCCGAAGGTGTTGAAGCCGAAGTTGCCTTGGCGATGCGTTACGGTAACCCGGCGGTGGGCGATGTGCTCAAACGCCTGCACAACCAAGGGGTCGATAAACTGGTTGTACTGCCGCTCTATCCTCAATATGCCGGCCCTACCACGGGCTCTGCGTTTGATGCCATAGCCAAAGAGTTGACTCAATGGCGTTACCTGCCGTCGCTGCATTTTATCCATACCTACCACGATAATCCGCTGTTTATCGAGGCGCTGGCCGAGTCCATCGAAGCAGACTTTGCCCAACACGGCAAACCGCAGAAATTGGTGCTGTCGTACCATGGTATGCCGGAGCGGAATCTCAAGCTGGGCGACCCTTACTACTGCTTCTGTATCAAGACCTCAAGATTGTTGGCCGAGCGTCTTGGGCTGGCAGAGGATGATGTGATCAGCAGCTTCCAGTCCCGTTTCGGCAAGGCCAAATGGCTGGGCCCTTACACGGATGAAACCATGATGGCTCTGCCAAAGCAGGGGATCACAGATGTAGCCGTTGCCTGTCCGGCATTCAGCGCCGACTGCCTGGAAACTCTGGAGGAGATTGCCGGGCAGAACCGTGAGTTCTTCGAGCAGGCCGGTGGTAAGTCATTCCGCTATATAGCGGCGCTCAACGACAGACCGAGCCATATAGAGATGATGGCGGAGCTGGTTCGTCCCTATCTGTAAGCGCTCTTCCCCCCCTATTCAGGGCTGCAATCCGGCAGCCCTGCCAACAATATTTGACACTACCTTTCTTTGCGGATCGCTTCGCTGCCCTTGTTGCCTGCCACGCTATGCCTTAGCTTGGCAAGTTGAATGTTAATTTATGGTTAACAACAGAAAAATAAGGATAAGGCATCATGGATCGCGAGCAGATATATGCCAGCATGGCCGGAGAGGGTCGACTGGATTATGAAAAGTACCTCAATACTCCCAAATTGCTCAGCTGTCAGAAGCCCTATGAGCAGCTGTGTAACGCCGATGAGCTGCAGTTTCAAATAGTGCATCAGTCGGAGGAGTTGTGGATGAAGCTCATCTGTTACACCTTGCTGGAGATTGATGAGCGTATGGCCGCAGGGGAGACCTTTAAGGTGTTGACCCTGTTTGCCCGGGTACATAAGGCGATGGGGTTTCTTATCGAGCAACTGAGTATTCTCGACACTATGTCTATCAAGGATTATCAGGCCATTCGGCTGCAGCTGGGCAACGGCAGTGGTCAGGAATCACCGGGATTCAAAACCCTGTTGCAGCTTTATAAGCCGCTGTGGCTCGCCTTTGAGCGAGTCTATCTTGAGCAAAAGGGGCTGACGGTCGAGCAGATATACAACAGTGAATACCATCATGATGAAAGCTATATGGTGGCCGAGGCCATGATAGAGTACGACCAGCTGTTTCAGCACTTCCGTTACCACCACATCAAACTCATTCACAGAAGCATAGGCATAGACAGCATGTCGCTGAAGGGGCGCAGCACCGAAATCCTCAACTCAGGTATGAAGATGCAGTTTTTCCCTAAACTATGGCAAATTCGTGGTCAGATGACAGATATCTGGGGCGGTGTTTACGGTGTCAAACGCGACTCGATTGCCGACTGAGGAGCATGGAATGTCGTTGAAATCGCGTTTTCATCTGCCCGAAGGGCACTATTTTTTGTCCCATTCTGTGGGCGCCATGCCAAAAGATTGCGAAGCTGCGGCCGGCGAGTTTCTCGGCGCCTGGAAGCATCAAGGCGGTGACGCCTGGCCTGTGTGGCTCGAGGGGGTTGAGCAGTTTTTGCAGCAACTTGCGGCTTTGACCCGAGTTCCCGCCAGTGGCTTTTGCCCGCAGCTGAATCTCTCTTCGGCTTTATCCAAGCTGGTCGGCGCCCTGCCGAATGCCAAGCCCGGTCAGCGGATCTTGGCCACTGAACTGGATTTCCCCTCCATGGGGTTTGTACTGCAACAGGCCGAGAAGAAGGGCTACCGCCTGCAGTTGCTTGAGCCGCAAGCCGGGCTGGTGTCTTTGAGTCAGTGGCAACAGGCTTTGGGAGAGGATGTGGCGCTGGCCTTTATCACCCATGCCATTTCTGAAACCGGTCAGTTGCAGTCCGTGAGTGAAATTTGCGCTCTGGCCCGAAGCTTAGGAGTAATGACTGTGGTGGATATTGCCCAGTCTCTTGGAGTCATACCGATAGATTTGGGGCAGTGGCAGGCTGATGCTGTCTTGGGGTCCTGCGTTAAATGGTGTTGCGCTGGCCCGGGGGCGGCCTTTTTATGGCTCAGCGATAGGTTGGCCCAGACGCTGGAGCCTGTGGATCTGGGATGGTTCTCCCATGAGGCGCCGTTTGAGTTCGATATCCATGATTTTCGCTACGCCAAGGGAGCAAAAAGGTTTTGGGGGGGCACGCCTTCCGTATTGCCTTACATGTTGGCAGCGGCGTCACTGCAGCAGCTGCGCGCTTTCGGCGATAGTCAAATCTATCAACACAATCAGCGCCTGGGGCAGGGGATCCTGGATTGTGCCTTGAGTCATGAACTCAAGGTGGTGACGCCCAATATCAGCGGTGAGCGCAGTGGCACTGTGGTAGTCGATTTCGCCGATAGGCAGGCGGCGCAGCAAGTGTTCAATCGAGTGGGGATCAAGACGGACTTGCGCCCAAGGTTCGGTTTTCGCTTTTCGCCGCATATCTATACCGATGGTGAGGATATGGAGGCTTTGTTGCAGGGGCTCAGACAGTTGGCCGGCAAAAGGTCCTGATAGCTTGGGGGCAGGGTCTGGGGCCGAACAGATGAGACTCATTCCTGGGGAAG
This sequence comes from Shewanella sp. BJSY2023SW001, assembly GCF_047314685.1. Classification (NCBI taxonomy): domain Bacteria; kingdom Pseudomonadati; phylum Pseudomonadota; class Gammaproteobacteria; order Alteromonadales; family Shewanellaceae; genus Shewanella; species Shewanella sp. BJSY2023SW001. The sequence goes on along the minus strand of NZ_JBKORF010000054.1, from coordinate 47,704 downwards.
CAGAAATAAGATTGGGCCAGCTGCGGCTTAAATTCTCCGGGAGTCTTTAAGCCGCCTGAGATTTCAGTACTGGTTCTCGAAATAGCTTTCGATGATCAGCACAGCAGAGACGGCATCGATCTGGCCCTTGGTCAGCGCCTTGAAGCCACCGAGTTCAAATAATCTGGCCTTGGCATCGGCCGTGGTCAGGCGCTCATCCTGAGTGGCCACCTTGACACCGAAACGCCCGGCAATACGGTTGGCAAACTTACGGGCTCTCTGGGTCATCTCCTGCTCCGTGCCATCCATATTGAGTGGCAGCCCCACCACCACCAGATCCGGTTGCCATTCTTCGATTAAAGCTGCTATCTGCTGCCAATCGGGAATACCATCCACTGCCTTGATGGATGTCAGTGGGCTGGCACTGCCGGTCAACTGCTGACCTATGGCTATGCCTATGCTCTTGGTGCCGAAATCGAAGCCCAGTACGGTTTTTGCAGTCATTTTGCCTCTGTAATCAAGCGTGTCCCATCTGGCTGGACATTTGCCAGATATCGAATCCCAGTGATTGGGTGGCCTTGAGCCAGCGATGCTCATGGGGAGTATTGAACAGTATCTCGGGTGTGGCGGGAATGGTCAGCCAGCTGTTTTCCGCCAGTTCTTGCTCCAGCTGGTGGCGGCTCCAACCCGCGTATCCCAGCGCCACCAGAAAATGCTCCGGCGCCTTTGAGGTGCCAAGGGAGGTCAGAATATCCCGTGAATTGGTCAGCATTATCTCGTCATTGATGGCAGTGCTGTTGGCCCAATAGGGTTGACTGCTGTGCAGTACAAAGCCTCGCTCAGGGTTGACCGGGCCGCCCACCAGTACGCTGTTGTCTACTGATGGCTTGAGGGATACCTCTTCTGCCAACTCCATCTGCAGCAGCAACTCGTCAACCTCAATGCCTATGGGACGGTTGACCATGAGGCCCATGGCACCCTTGTTGTCATGCTCGCACACATAGATGAGTGAACGCTCGAAGAAGGTATCATCGAGCGAAGGCATGGCGATAAGAAAATGATTTTGCAAACTGTCCATCATACTGCTCCTGGTACTTGTTGCCTGTCAGCCGCCGGCCAGCTTCACCTTGTAGCCCAGCTTCTCCAGCAGGCCCTGGAGTTGCTCTCGATTGTCGGTTTGAATCTCGATGTCGAACGCTTTTACCGTGCCACCGCAACCGCATTGCTTCTTGAGTTTTTGCGCCAGTTCTTTCAGCGCCTTGGCATCCAGTCCCAGCCCTTTGATCACTGAAACACCTTTGCCTTTGCGGCCCTTGCTGTCTTTATGGATCCGCACTATACCATCGGATGCCGGGATGGCGGTTTCTTCCTTGGGCTGGCTGATACGGCCTTTGTCGGTACTGTATACCAAACTGACATTAGGATCTGTTTTCATTGTTGATGCTGATCTATGGTTTATGGGCGCAGTCTAGCAGATTTAGTCTAAGCGCCCAATGGCTTGCTCCAAGCCGCTGAAATCAAAAAAAAGCCACCGTTAAGGTGGCTGGTAAAAAACTGAAATTGCGCAGGGAACAAGATCAGCAACCGGCTTGGACGCCGGCAATCACAAGAAGATGTCAGGAAAGTAGTATTCCGCCAAGCACTGCCATCACAGATAAAAAGGCGCAGGGCAGCATCAGCATTCTAAGTTTGGGCAGTAGTAGTGTCAGTGTCGTCAGCACGAAGCCGAAAGCGGCCAGATCAAAAGGTGAAATCTGTTGCTCGACCAATCTGGCACCGAGCCAACCGAGAATGAGCAGCGGCAGGATAAGCAAACGCCTGGCTTGATTGATGCTGCCTATTCCGGCTAGTTGCTGGGTTTGTTGCAGCAGAGAGTTTCGAGTCAACAAAACGCCACTGGCAATAATAAAGAATGCGAGATACCAAAGCATGAGTCACCCAAGGATTAATCTATATGATAATCATTATCATTAAGTGTCATGCTGAAGTCAAGCTGAATCGGTAAACTAAATTTTGTTAAATTCAGTTGTAGAGCAGAAGATTGAAATGTAAGCTGATTTCATGGGTTTTTGTGGCCATTTCCAGGCCTGGGTAAACGAGGAAATTTCGATGAAGTATCTGATAACAGCCGCAATGGCACTGATGTTAAGTGCTTGCAGTACACTGAATACTGGCTGGGATTATGACCCGGGTGTGAACTTCAGCCAGTACAAGAGCTATGCCTGGGTGGAAAAGCAATCCGAAGACACCAGCTATCATCTGGATGGTTTGATGGATCAGCGAGTGCGTGATGCCTTGGATCGGCAGTTGGCACAAAAGGGCTTGCAGATTGCTACCAAGGAAAACGCCGATATTCTGGTTAACTATCTGACCAAGGTAGACAAGAAAATCAATGTCGACACTTTCAACACCAACTATGGCTACAATCCATATTGGGGGCCAGGTTGGGGCTGGGGTGGCAATATGCAGACCCAAACCACAGTACGCGAATATGAAGTCGGTACCTTGATTGTGGATCTGGTCGACGCCAAGTCCGGCAAGCTCATCTGGCGTGGCTCGGTGGCTGACACCATTCGCGACAGCGATACTCCGCAAAAGCGAATTGCCAAGGTTAACGAGGCGGTTGCCAGTGTGATGAGCAACTTCCCGCCCAAGGTGGAAAAATAACCTCTGAGTTCCACTAGGTCCATTTAGGAAATCCAGTATCGGAATAAAGCGGCGCAAAGCCGCTTTATTGTTTTTTAAGCCGTTCGCGCAGCAGTTGCCGCATTCTGACATTGACTCTGGATATCTGGCTGACCGATGACTGGAGTACATACACATTGGCCTGCCAGCCGTCTAGTTCAAAATCCAGTTTTACGGCCAGCAATTTCCCCCTTATACATTGCCTCTTGGACCAAGGGCAGTTCTGTGGACACAGTGACAGGCGTGAGTGTTTTCTTAAGTCTTATGCCATTGAGTGGAACTACTTGTACAACCCAGGGGTTAAGCGGTTTTACGGCAATAACCGTGATGCGCGTGGTATTGGACTCAGGTTATTGCATACCCTAGGGGGGAAGGCCGACTCATTTGGGTGACGGTTCCCGCTATTGCCTTGGCGCTGGAAACCAGTTTGTTCAACGCTTTTTTTATCGAAGCCGGTATTCTGGGAGCTTCTTTTGCTACAACCTTTTGTTTAACGGGCTCTATTACTGCTTGTGGCTCAAGTCTATCGGCCCATCAAGGTGTTTTATAAAAAGGTAACTATATGCAAAAGATTTCAGCTGCTGTAGCAACTTACTACCGCAGATACTGGTTTATCTTGGCTAAAATTAAAGACGATTATACAATGTGTTAGCCGGTGACTTGTGACTTGGCGCACTAAAGCAAAGTGAACCGGCGGTGAATTGTGTTCTGCCTGAAACTCATCTATACAGTTGAAGGATTGATAGTTAGGGAGGCCTGGGTGAATCGTTATTTGGGCTTGGCAGGGGGGATTCCTCTGCTGTTGCTGAGCAGCGTTGTGTTTGCCTGGGAAGATTCTGACGGTGACGGTGTCCCTGATGCAAAAGATGCCTGTCCCGATACCCCGGCACAGGCACCCGTGAGCGCCAATGGTTGTGTCTTGGACAAAGCCCCCTCCCTGACAGATATCTGTTTACCTACAACATCAGGTGACGTCTATCCCCAAAATTGCGGTACAGCCAATCCAGTAAGGCTGTATTTCGACTTGGGTTCGGCGCAGATCCCCCTGGCTCAGTGGCCGCAACTTGCCAGAATGAAAGCATTTCTTCATCAATATAAGGTAAACTTGCATATTGAAGGACATGCCGACATCAGCGGTTCAGATGCCATAAATCAACCTTTGTCCGAAGCCAGGGCCGAAAGTGCCAAAATGGTGCTGATTGAGGATTATGGTTTTCCGGGGGCGCAATTCAGTACTCACGGATATGGTAGCAAGCAGCCTGCCGCCGATAATACCAGTGTCTCGGGTCGCAGCCTTAACCGTAGGGTTGAGTTTGTGGTCGATTTAAAAAAGTAAGTTAAATAAGGTTTTTAAGGGAGTATTTTAATGGAAAATCTCGAAGGGCTGTTCAAACAAGCGCCCGAGTTAATCGCGGCCTATGGCATCAAGATACTGCTTGCCATTGTCATTTTCTTTGTCGGTAAGTATTTGTCCAATGTGGCCAAGAAAGTCACGGCCAAAATGTTGGGCAAGCGCAAGATAGATCAGACAGTGGTTTCCTTTGTTGCCAATATGGCTTGGGCTGTGGTGTTTGTATTTACCGTTATCGCTACCTTGGGGCAGCTAGGTATTCAGACAGCCTCTCTGGTTGCGGTTCTCGGTGCTGCCGGTTTGGCCGTGGGCTTGGCACTGCAGGGCTCACTGTCCAACTTCGCCGCCGGTGTCTTGATGGTACTGTTCCGCCCTTGCCGTGTGGGTGACTATGTTGAAGCCGCAGGTGTTGCCGGTACTGTAGATGAAATCACCATCTTCTCTACCCGTCTGAAAACGCCGGATAACAAGGTCATCATAGTGCCTAACTCCACTATCATGAACGGTAGCATTACCAACTACTCTGCTATGGACAAGCGCCGTATCGATCTGGTGATCGGGGTTTCTTACGATGCTGATATCCGTCATACCAAGCAAATACTGACAAGCATTCTCGATAATCACGAGAAAGTGCTGAAAGAGCCTGGCTATACAGTGGGTCTGCACACACTAGCTGACTCTTCGGTTAATTACGTGGTTCGCCCTTGGGTGAAGTCTGCTGATTACTGGGGTGTCTACTTCGAACTGATGGAGCAGATTAAACAGTCTCTGGACGAAAACGGTATTGGCATTCCATATCCTCAGATGGATCTGCATGTCAAAGAGCTGCCATCCAAATAAGCTCTTAGAAGAAGACCGGCAGATGCCGGTCTTTTTGTACCTGTGTCCGGATAATGCGCTATATTAGCCAGGGTGAATTTAAAGCTGGAGCGAGAGAGAAAACTATGTTGCAACTGACAAAGTGGAGTGTTGTGTGTGCATTGACCTTGGCAAGTGCCACGACTATGGCGGCAGAAGGGAAAGTGGCCGCCGAGGTCAGGATGGGGGGCCAGAGTGTCACTCTGATGGGCAAATTGCCCGAGCTTAACCAGCTTGCTCCAGGGTTTAAGGTGGTGGATGACAAGTTTTCCCCGGTGACTTTAAGTGACTTCAAGGGTAAGACAGTACTTATCAGTGCAGTTCCCAGTCTGGATACCGGCGTCTGTGCCCTGCAGACCAAGAGGTTCAATAAAGAGTTCAGCAAGTTTGATGATTCAGTGGTCATGTTGACCGTCAGTGAAGACTTACCCTTTGCCCAAAAACGTTTCTGCAAGGTGGAGAATGTTGATAAAATCAAGGTATTGTCAGACTCAGTCTGGCGCGACTTTGGTAATAAATATGGTCTGCTGATCCCTAGCCGAGGCTTGCTGGCCAGAGCGATATTTATCATAGATGCCAATGGCCAGCTCAAGTACCGTGAGTTGGTGAAGGATGTGTCTCACCATCCAGATTACGATGCGGCGCTCAAGGCCTTGAAAGAAATCAGCCAGGGGCAAACATAAGGCTAAGCACGCCATGTGTCGCTGCCCTTTGGCGCTGGCTTGGGGTCAGCGGCTAAGGCTTTTCAGCCAGGCTATTTCTTCGGGCCAGATCTCCGGGCGTATGGTTTCCAATATTAAGGGTATCCCCTTGGTGGCTGGGTGGCCGAGAATATACTCGAAAGCGGTTTTGCCTATTTCGCCCATGCCCAGGGAGTCGTGGCGATCGACCCGGCTGCCGAGTCCCGTCTTGCTGTCGTTGAGGTGCATGCCCTTGAGGTATTGAAAGCCCACTATGCGTCCAAAGGCGTCAAAGCTTTCCCGGCAGCTTTCCTGAGTACGAATGTCGTAACCCGCGGCAAACATATGGGCGGTATCCAGGCAAACACCGACTCTGGATTTATCCTCAACCCCGTCTATGATCTGCGCCAGTTGTTCAAAGCTGTGTCCCAGGTTGGAGCCTTGTCCTGCGGTATTTTCGATGACGGCACAGACGCCATCACAAGCTGCCAATGCGAGGTTGATTGAATCGCTGATGTTACGCAGACAGTGGTTTTCACTTATCTGTCGCAAGTGGCTGCCGGGATGAAAGTTCAGCAAGGTTAATCCCAATTGTTTGCAGCGAAGCATCTCATCGACAAAGGCGTCGCGGGATTTTTCCAGCAGCAAGGGATCCGGATGTCCCAGGTTAATCAGATAGCTGTCGTGGGGCAGAATCGCCTCGGGTCTGAAGCCCAACTGTTGGCAGTTTTCCTGAAAGGCGGCGATGGAATATTCGGTTAAAGCTGCCGCCTGCCAGCGTCGTTGATTCTTGGTAAATAGTGCAAAGGCACTGGCCCCTATCTTGTGGGCATTGAGCGGAGCATTTTCCACACCACCTTGGGCGCTGACATGGGCTCCAACCCATCTTTCCTGACTCGTCACCCAGGCCTCTCTATATATTTGGCAAGCTGGATAAGTCGCTAATATTGCAAACTTGTCTATGCTTGAATGACTGAAAAACAACGGAAAGGGACTTTAACGTGTTTTCCTCTGCGGCTCAAACCGAATTCCCTGGCGATTGGTCTCGACTGTTGATTGAACTGGCTAAATTGCAATTGGGTTTGACCCGGGGACAGGATGTATTGCCAGCCTTGTGTCAGACCCTGGTACATGCCTCAGGGGCAGAGGCTTTGTTGATGGTGGAACGCTCAGAATTGGGTGCCAATGATATGTCGGAATCAGTCACCTGCTGGTGTCGGGATCCGGTTATCTATCTGACACTTTGGAGCAGTGTTAATCAATGGGCCAAAGAAGCGAGCCAACAAGAGCTTCATCAATGGCAGAAGTTTACTGTCTGGCCCATCAAAAATTCAGAACTATTGTTGTTTTTCCATTCATCGGCTCCCGGTTGGTTTGAGTCTTTGGCTGCATGTCAGGCCAATATCGGCCCCTTGGTGGGGGCCATCTATCAATGTCAGCTCAGCCGTAGTTCATCACAGTCGGCAGAGGATGAACTCTGCTTCAAGGCCGTTATAGACGGTGCCGACAGTTTATTACTGCTATTTAGTCTCGAACCTGAGCGAGAACTTATCCTTTACGCCAACCCGGCGGCCACCGCTGTGACCTTATATGCCAACCGGGAGTTGGTTGGCGCCAATTTAACCGGCCTGTTGTTTGAAGGCGAAGAAAGTGACTCCTTCAAAGAGCAGTTGCGCCGCAAGGGCTGTTATAGCGGGGAACTTTGGTGTCATAAAGGCGATGGCGGCAGGGAGTTATTGCATCTCAACTGTTATTGTATTTCCCGAAGTCGGCGTATATACGCCGTTATAGGTCGCGATTACAGCGAGCAGCATCAGTTGCAACAGGCCGTGGCCAGAACCCAGAAGATGCAGGCCATAGGGGAGTTGGTCGGCGGCATAGCCCACGACTTCAACAATATTCTAGGGGTATTGAAGGGCAACCTGGAGTTAATGCAGCTTAAAGTCTCTGATCCTAAAGCTGAAAAATACCTCAATACCGCCTTTAAGGCCTGCCAGCGAGGCACAGATTTGACCCGCAGACTGTTGTCGTTTTCGCGTCAGGAACAGTTCAATGCCGAGCCTTGCCAGGTCAATGAGGTGATTGAAGGTTTGCAGGAGTTGTTTGCCAAGTCCTTGACCAGTCAAATAACCCTGAGTATTGAGCTGGCACCGGATAACAAGCCTGTGATGCTCGACAAAGGTGATCTGGAAGACGCCTTATTGAATCTGCTGCTCAATGGCCGCGATGCCATGGAGGGCAAGGGAGAGCTCAAGATCCGTACAGGCAGTTGCTACTTGAGTGGTTATCTGCCCGGGATCGCCATAGGCAAGACCCAGGTGGAGCCTGGGCATTATGTATGGATCAGTGTGATTGATGGCGGTAGTGGTATTCCAAAAGCCTTTCAGGACAAGGTATTCGACCCATTTTTTACCACCAAGGACAAGAGTAAGGGCACAGGTCTTGGACTGGCTATGGTGTACGGTTTTGTTAAACGTTCCAAGGGTTATATCGCCATCTTGAATACGGGGTCGAGTGGCACTGAGTTCAGATTATGGTTTCCGCAGAGTCGAAAACTGACCCTTGAACCTCAGTTTGGCTCTTACACAAGTGAAGTGCCCAGGGTGCGGCGGCCTTTGAAGGCAATCGTAGTGGATGATGAGCCGGAGATGTTGGCGGTGATGGCTGACTATTGCGATTTACTGGGGATTGAAGTGGAGTTGTTCCACGACCCCCTCACTGTGCTGCAACGTTACGAGCAGCAGCGTTGTGATGCCGAGCTTCTTATCACAGATGTGTTGATGCCTGGTGGTATCAACGGCTACGAACTGGCACAAAAACTCAATGTTAAACACTCTCTGCTGGTGTTGCTGATCTCCGGCTTTATCCAGAACATAGGTATTTCCAGCGCCGATGAGATGCCGTTTCCGGTACTGCATAAACCCTTTGATCTGACAGGACTGACTCTGGCACTCAAGCAGGTGGGAATTAGGTTTGCTGATGACAGTAAGGGAGATTTATGGACAATTTAACTGTCTGGGTGGTGGATGATGATCTTGATTATCTGGCTTTGATAGAGGAAGTCTTGCAGGATGATTACTCAGTCCAAGTTTTCGACTCGGCAGCTGCTTATTTGGCAGCGTTGGAGTCGGCGACACCGGAAATCATCCTGATGGATATCAATCTACCGGATTCCAGCGGTGTGGACCTCTGTGCTCACTTGCAATCACAGGGGCGGGAGGCGTCAGTGGTATTTGTTTCCGGTATGAATACTCTTAATGAGCGTCTTAAAGCTTATGAGGCCGGGGCGGTGGATTTCATCGCCAAACCCTTTGAGCTGAAAGAGCTGTTGGCCAAGGTTCGCAGCGTGGCGCAATATCAGCAGCGCAAACAGTCTCTGATGCAGGCTGAGTCCATGTCGAGAAACATGGCGTTTCAGTCCATGAGTGAATCGTCCCAATATGGCTGTGTGTTGCAGTTCTTCCGCCAGTGTTTTCTTTGCAGCAACTACCGTGCTCTTGCCGATGCTTTTTTTGAACTGATGACTCAGCTCAACCTCAATACCTGTCTGAAAATACGCACAGACAGCGCCGAGTATTTTGTGCCGGACAACACCCAGATAAGCCCGATAGAAGCCAATATTTTCGAGCTTTTGGACAAACAGGGACGCCTATATGACTTTGGTAATCGAACCATGTGCAACGACAAGCATGTGTCATTCTTGATCAAGAATATGCCGGTCGAGGATGAGGTGTTGTACGGCCGACTCAGGGACGTGATTGCCGTTGTGGTCGAAGGATTGGAGGCCAGGGTATTGGATATAGAGCGCCAGCAGATGCTGCGTCGGGTGATGGATAGGTTGCACCTGTTGATGAAACAACTGGGTGATTCCATGCAGCAACAGGATCAACGCTTTTGCGATACCTTATCTGGGATCACTACTGAAATTCGCAGCAGCTTTCATGTGCTGGACATGACAGAAGAGCAGGAGAGTTACTTTACCTCAATGGTCGAGCGGCACCTGCGTGAAGCCAGTTCTGCCGGTGAGGCATTTAATCGTATCCGCAGTTCTCTCAAAGGAATGTTGGCGATGATGGAGGAAAGTCTGCGGGGCTGATATGCTTGCTAAAGCTTGGATAAGAGCCAATAACAGTATGGCCGGATAGCCTCACTGGACAAACATTGGTTAGAGAATAGGTGTTGTATTTATCGCTAATTTATGAATTGTTGATTTAGAAGGTTATTTTCCTTGATCTTTATCATGTCCCAGGAAAACATCTATGGTTAGTATTGAGTAATCTTTGGCCTGTTTACTACTATTACCTAGAAAGGCCCGACTTAAGATGGAGTGCCCTATGCTGCAAAGATTGATGAATGACCACAAGCATATTGCCATATTGCTGAAGTTGCTAAAGGGGAAATACCAGAAGCTGGCCGAAGGTGAGCATGTCAATTTTAATCTGGTACGGGATGTTGTTGAGTACATGCAGGGCTATGCTGAACATAGCCATCATCCGCTAGAAGATATCATTTACGACTACTTTCTTATCAAGGAAAGTCGTACCGAGCCGACCAGGCGCCTTGAACAGGAACATCAAAAGCTGATTGATGCCTCATCAACCTTGATGGCGACCCTTAACCTTATTCTCAACGATGTCGTCGTGGCCAAGGAAAAATTGGTTACTGAATTAAAAGAGTATGTGGATTTGCAAGAGAAGCACATGCTATACGAGGAGCGGGAAATTTTTCCTCTGCTTGCCAAGAGCTTGCAGGATGAGGACTGGCAGAAGATCCAAAGTATGTGTGAATTGAAGTTGATAGAGGATCCATTGTTCAGCAGCGATGATAACCAGTTGTTTGATGAGTTGAGAAACTACATTCATACTGCCGATAGATAATTTTGGTAGTGTTTAGAAATCCGTGTCACACTCGTCAGCGATTAACAAAAAAGAGCGCCAAGCGCTCTTTTTTAATGTCTCTCATATTCAGAGGAGGTTGTCGATATCATAATTAAAACTGCTGTCTATCTCCTGTAACTCCTTCAGCAGGCGATGTTTGTCTTTCAGTGCTTCAATCTCTCGCCATTTGCGCTTCTTGCTGGAGCTTCGAGAGCGGCTTGGTCTTTCAACGACTTCATCTAGCGCACTACCATAATCCAAACGATCCATGGCAACCTCCTTTGTTGTATGTTTTATCAACACTTAAATATCATACTTGGCAAACAGGGTGCAAGAATAATGTTTCTATTTTGTTAAAGTTGGATGATGCTTTGATGAAGGTGTATAGACAAGATGGCAGGCAAAAAAATACCAGCCAGTGGAGTTGGCTGGTATTTATTGATTTTTAAGCTGAAAAGGCTATATTTTAGCTTTTCTAAAGAGGTTGATCAGAGCATTGCTGGAAGCATCCAGATCCTGACTATCTTGTTCTGCACCGATACGCGACAGCACTTCATTTCCCAGCGTTTTACCCAGCTCAACTCCCCATTGATCGAATGAGTTGATATCCCAGATAGCACCCTGAACCAAGGTTCTGTGCTCGTAGAGAGCAATCAAGGCGCCCAGGGTAAGTGGGGTCAACTTGTCCATCAACAGGGTATTGCTCGGCTTGTTACCTTCCATAACCTTATGTTTGGCAATAAGCTGTTTCTCAGCTTCTGAGAGTGGGCTGTCGGCCAGTTCGGCCAAGGCTTCATCAAAGGTTCGTCCCTGCATCAGCGCCTGGGTCTGACCAAAACAGTTGGATGCCAGCTGAGCGTGATGCTCACCGATAGGATTATGGCTTTGCAGCGGCAGAATAAAGTCAGCCGGGATCAAGGCCGTACCTTGGTGCAACAGCTGGTGGTAGGCGTGTTGGCCATTGGTGCCTTCTCCGCCCCAAATAACCGGCCCTGTGCTGTAATCCACCGAATCGCCGTCCAGAGTGACGGACTTGCCGTTACTCTCCATATCCAGCTGTTGGAAATAGGCCGGAAGCCCTCTGAGGTAGTGATCATAGGTCAACACCACGTGGGACTGGGCATTGAAGAAATTGTTGTACCATACAGAGAGCAGACCCATGATCACCGGCATATTCTGCTCAAGAGGTCTGGATGCGAAATGTACATCCATTGCTCTGGCGCCGGCCAACAGTGCCTTGAAGTTATCCATGCCTATCAGGGCGGCTATGGGCAAACCTATGGCCGACCAGAGAGAATAGCGCCCGCCAACCCAATCCCACATTGGGAAGATGTTGTCTTCATCTATGCCAAACGCCGTTGCCTTGGCAACATTGGAGGTAATGGCCGCAAAGTGCTTGCTTATATCCTGCTGTGAACCGCCTTTGGCCAGGAACCATTCTTTAGCGCTGAGGGTGTTGGTCAGGGTTTCCTGGGTGCCAAAAGACTTTGACGACATCAGGAACAGAGTGGTTTCAGGATCCAGCTTCTTCAGTTTTTCACTGATGGCTGTGCCATCGACATTGGCGACGAAGTGGCATTGGAGTTTACCGTTCCAATAGGGACGCAGAGCCTCGGAGATAATCTTGGGGCCGAGGAAGGAACCGCCAATTCCGATGGAGATAAGATCTGTGATTTTCTTGCCGGTATAGCCGCGCCACAGACCTGAATAGAGCGACTCGACAAAAGTCTCCATTTGAGCCAGGGTTTGCTGAATTTCAGGGACCACATTGACGCCATCGACACGAATATCTGCATCGGCCGGAGCTCTCAGGGCTGTGTGCAACACAGCACGTCGCTCTGTGGTATTGATTGCTTCACCGGCAAACATAGCTGCTATTTTTTGTTCAAGTCCGGCTTCTTGGGCGAGCTTGAGTAACTCCTGCAGAACGGCCTCAGTGAGGCGGTTCTTGGAGTAATCCAACAGCAGTCCACAATCTTTAATCGACAGTTGATCAAAGCGCTGCGGGTTTTCGGCAAAGAGTTCACGCATGTGAGGCAGATCTGCACTCATCGCCTTGAGAGTCTGCCAGGTAGCAGATTGAGTCAAATGTGTCATGAGTAGTCCCTGATCTTCAGTTTCAAAACAATCCTTGATTAGCTCAGTTTAGCCTTGAGCATGGTCTCTAGTTTGCCCTGATCTATAGCAAAGTTACGGATACCTTCGGCCAGTTTTTCCACTGCCATGGGGTCTTCGTTGAACTCCCAGCGGAACTCTGCCTCGGTCAATGGCTTGGGTGGCTCTTGGGTTTCAGTAGCCGGTTGCAGCTTGGTTACTATCTGGATGTCTGAGTTGGCCAGCTCTTCGAGCAAAGATGGGCCTATAGTCAGACGATCACAGCCGGCTAGCTCAATGATTTCACCTGTGTTACGGAAACTGGCGCCCATAACCACTGTCTTATAACCATGCTGTTTGTAATAGTTGTAAATCTGGGTTACTGAGATTACGCCAGGATCTTCACTGGCGCTATAATCCTTGCCGGTATTTTTCTTATACCAGTCGAGAATGCGGCCGACAAAAGGTGAGATCAGGTAAACTCCTGCTTCTGCGCAGGCTCGGGCCTGGGAGAAGCTAAACAAGAGTGTCAGGTTGCAGTTGATACCCTTTTGTTCCAGTTCCTTGGCGGCGCTGATACCTTCCCAAGTGGAAGCCAGTTTGATCAGAATGCGAGACTTGTCGATACCGGCCGCTTCATAGAGTTTTACCAGCTTGTTGGCCTTGGCGATTGAGCCGGCTTTATCGAATGACAGGCGAGCATCTACTTCGGTTGAAATCCGTCCCGGTACCAGCTTGAGAATTTCCACCCCTATGTTGACCGCCAACTTATCTGCGGCGTCTTCCAGTTGTTGCTGTGGATCCTGGCTCTGAGCTTTAGCCCAGGAAATTGCATCATCGATCAGCGGTGCATATTCCGGGATTTGCGAGGCTTTGAGGATCAGCGATGGGTTGGTGGTGGCATCCTGTGGATGATAGAGTTTGATCGCCTCAATGTCACCGGTATCAGCAACTATGGTTGTAACGGATTTGAGTTGCGTGAGTGTGTTTGCCATGAAAAACATCCTTCTCAGATTGCGGCCGTTTACGCGGAAATTGCATGACGCTATTAAAAGCGATTTTGCCTCTGTTTCCAACCAGGATTGAAAAAAAATTACAAAAATGGTGAGAAATTGTCAATGAAGGCCGTTGTCGGTTAAAGGAAGTGTACTCCCATAGCCGAGGGAATTCTAATGACAAAAAAGAGTGAAAAATAAAAAAGTCGCTGCAGGGCAGCGACTTTTTCAGAAGAAGTTCAGTTTTACTTCAGCAGAGCTTCTTTTTCTTTAAAGCTCAGGAGAGCTTCGATACGGCGGTTAACCTTGTTGGCTTCAGCAGAAGAACCCTGCATCAGCGGCTGGCTTTCACCGTAGCCCTTGGCGTTGATACGGCTGGCATCGATGCCATACTGCTCAACCAGTACTTTGGCAACGGCGTCGGCGCGCTTCTGAGACAGCCACTGGTTGTAATCGGCTTTACCAGGCAGAGAGGCGTGGCCGGCGATTTCCAGATCAGCTTTAGGATACTTGCTCATAAAGTCAGCAACTTTCTGGATTTCAGCCATAGAGTCGGCTTTCAGTACAGATGAGTTGTTATCGAACTGAGCTTTAACTTCCAATGTTTCCAGTTTTTCAACATAGATAGAGCAACCGTTGGCATCTACCTTGTGGTTGGCTGGTGTGTTTGGACACTGATCCATATCGTCGTTGACACCGTCGTTATCGCTGTCAACTGGTTCTACGACCACAGGAGCGACTACAGGAGCTGGTTTTGAAGTGCTGCCGAAACGGTAGCTCAGTTCAAGACCCCAGTAGTTGCTTTCCATCGCCAGAGTGTTCCACTTTTCTTCGTCGAGGTTTTCATAACGACGATACTTGGCGGCCAGTTTCAGGTTCTCTGTGATGTTGTAACCGATACCAGCACCGAAGTAAGGCGCAACACCGCTATCGCTGTAGTACTCGCTACCCCATTGTCTGTTATTGGAAATGTGGTAGTTCATGGCACCAGCTTCAGCAGACAGGCTCCACTTATCAGCGAAAGGCCAGAAAGCCACTAGGCCCAGAGTGGCGCCCTTGACACCTACGTCGTTGAGTTTATTGCTGTAGTCGGTCCATTCGGCACGACCTAAATCGCGGTAACCCAGTTCTACACCGAAGTAATCGTTGAACAGGTAACCTGCAAATACGTCCCAAGCATATGGATCGTCTTCACCACAGGTTTTCATGGTTTTCTGATCACAGTTAGGTTCGTAGTTGTTTACACCGAGGCCAGCACCGACATACCATGGGCTGAGCTCGTCTGCTGCAGATGCTGCAAAAGGCATCATAGATGCAAGCAACAATACTTTAAATGTCTTATTCATCATGTTCTCCAAGTCCATTGCTATTTAATTACCCATATGTCCCGTATAGGAAACACGACTAGCACTTAATGTGGGGTTCCGTTTAGTGTTTTAGCTAGCTGGCTCAATTATCCATTGAAATACAGCAATTTTCCACTTTTCAAGCGATAATTTTATTGTTCATTATTTGTGCTGTCTGGTTTTTTAACAATTGAAACTAAAGAAAAAGCGCCTGTTAGAAGGCGCTTTTTTATTTTTGCAAAACAATTTCTTAACTAAAATTTTTGCTTTTTGTTTAGCTAAGGTTCAGCTTAGCGGGTCCAAATCCAGTTTTCGATATACTCAGGATCTACACCATTGGCCTTGATATAGTTTCTATGGTCAACCAAACGTTGCAGCATATCTGTGGTAATCGCGACGTGACGGGTTTCATCAATAACACCTTGCTGGAATAATTTGTAAGCCATATCTATTACCAGGTGATAACGAGAAGTACCGTTACGTACACCCATATCAAATGGGGTGGTGGTTGAGCCTTCTTCTTCATAACCTTTAATTCTGAATCTATGACTACCTTTGTAATCGAAGATCAGTTTTTTGATGGTGTTTGGATAACCGTGATAGTTAAATACCACACCTTTGTCTTCGGTAAATATCTCATCCATCAACCAAGGTTTTTCCTGGAATTTAAGGCTGCCCAGGCCACTGCTGTGTAATTCTGTGACGCTTACAAAGCGGATACGCACTCTTGGCAGTAATTCGCGGATTAATACCAATGCCGCCATACATTCCTGAGTCACATAGTCACCACAACCTACCAGGACGACATCCGGGTTTTCATCAGAGGCAAAATCCCACACCATTACACCTTCTTTGGCTTGTTTACGGGCCTCATCAAGGCTCAGCCATTGCGGTAGCTCTTTCTTACCGGCGACAAGAATATTCAATTTGTCACGGTCGGCGAAAGCTCGCTCTGTGTAAACCAAAGTGGTGTTGGCATCGGCTGGCAGGTAAGCCGAGATTATCTTGGGGTGTTTCTCAAGCATGGCCCCCAGGAAAGAAGGATTCTGGTGAGAATAACCGTTGTGGTCCTGACGCTCCAGCAAAGAGGAGAGAACTACGTTACAGGCCGGCAGCGGCTTGCGGAAGTGAACCCCTTGGCTGGCATAGACATACTTACAGTATTGGTCGGCCATGGAAGACACTACCTGAGAGAAGGATTCATAGGTAGGGAACATGGCGTGACGGCCGGTGACAGTGTAGCCGTGCATCATACCGAACAGCAGGTTTTCGGACAGTAGTTCCATAACCCGACCATCGCGGCTCATATCTTCATCCCAGCTTTCAATCGGCCATTGCCAGGCACGATCTGTGGCTTCAAATACCGCTTGCAACTGGTTGGAGTAAGTTTCATCCGGGCTGAAGATCCGCAGGTTGCGCTGGTCTTTATTAAGACGGAAGGCTTCGCGCATCCATTGGCCCATTTTCAGCATGGAGTAGCCACGATGACCTCTTGGGACTTCAGGGCCGTAGGCCAGTTTGGATAGGTCAGGATTGCTGAGGGCGCGTACCACTTCACCGCCATAGCTCATCTTTTGACGGCCACAGCAGAGTTCTGCAGGTGGCAACAGCGACTGGATGTCTTTGTCGAAGATTATCTGGTTCTGCTCGTTGATTGAGTAGAGTTCAGAGAATTTATAGCTGTCTAGCCAGCCATCCAATGCGGCCAGATGACCTTTGTCGGTGGCGCATTTGTTGACAATTACCTGGTGAGACTCGCAGTTGCCTTCGAGTTTTTTGCCATCGTATTCGGGAACACCTGTCCAGCCTTTGGCGGTGCGCATCAGGATCACCGGCCAGCGTGGCTTAACCACATCTTCACCATTGCGGGCACGCTTCTGGATGTCGTTGATCATCTCGTAAGCTGTATCCATCGCCTTGGTCATCTGCAGGTAGACATCTTCTTCCTGCTCGCTGTCCACTATGATGGGATGGTAACCCAGGCCTCTGAATTCAAGTTCCAGCTCTTCGTGGCTCATGCGTCCCATACGGGTAGGGCCGGAAATCTTGTAACCATTAATATGAACAATCGGCAGTATGGCACCGTTGGTGGCGGGGGAAACCAGGCGGTTGGCATACCAGGATGCAGCCAGTGGGCCGGTTTCAGATTCGCCGTCACCGACAAGCACTGCGGCAATCAAGTCTGGATTATCCAGCACGGCACCCCAGGCAACAGACAAGGAGTAGCCCAGCTCGCCCCCTTCAAGGATTTGTCCTGGAGCTTCGGGGTTGGCATGTGAAGGGTAACCGTAAGCGGCGGAGAATTTACGACAGATATCTTCAATACCGGTTTCGTTGTAGGGGATGGTTTCTGGATAGAAGTGGCTTAGAGAGCCTTCGAGGAAGAGGTTGGCCTGTACAGCGGGGAAACCGTGACCTGGGCCGACCAGATAGAGGAACGGGCGCTTGTGCTTGGTAATCAATCTGTTCACGTTAGCGTATACAAAGTTGATCCCCGGGCAGGTTCCCCAATGGCCCAAGAGCCTTGGCTTTATATCACTGTGTTGTAACGGGCGTTTGTACAATACATTGTGCTTCAGGTAAATCTGTGAGGTTGCCAGGAAGTTAGTGGCCCGGACAAATTTCTTCAGTGCACCTATCTCTTGCTTTTGGGTCATATCGTGCCTCGCTTGAGCTAGCTAAAAGTGAATCAGATTATCTTGTGGCTACTATATTTGTAGTTTTATTACAAAAACGTGCCCAACATCCAAGTTTTGAAAGTTTGTTTAGCTGGTGGTTTTTTTAGAAAATTAGTGTGACACCATTGTTGTTCAAGTTAAAACTCTAGTTTGTTCTGGTATTTTTATGGTGAATTTACTGTCGGTCGAGTGATTAAGTGTGATCTTGATCACGCGGTATTTTCAAGTTCCTATGCTATTTTCTTCGCCCTCAAGCCCGGTCGGCATACCTTGGGGTATGTAGGATAATTCGAAAAGAAACTGGCCGACGCTTATCCTTTTTCATTCAGGAAGGAATCTTAACCACAAACTTGGCGATATACCGTCAGAGATGGGCCAGGTTTGTCACGGGAAAGCTTACAATTATGATAATAGAAACCATAGTCGATTTTTTGAACTCTCTGCTTTGGGGAAAACTATTGGTCTATGCCTTGGTGGGCGCTGGCTTGTACTTCACTCTAAGGCTTTTGTTCATTCAGCTTACTCACCTGGGGCATTCTGCCAAGGTGATGGCTACCAGTAGGCAGGGCTGTGACAGCGGCTTGTCTTCATTTCAGGTATTTTGTACCAGTATGGCCGCCAGGGTCGGTGCCGGTAATATGGCCGGGGTGGCCGTTGCCATAGGTGCCGGTGGCCCTGGTGCTGTTTTTTGGATGTGGCTTATCGCTCTGTTGGGTATGGCTACGGCCATGATTGAGTCGACTTTGGCTCAGATCTATAAGGTAAAAGATAAAGATGACCAGTTTCGTGGCGGCCCCTCCTATTATATGGAAAGGGGGCTTGGCCAGCGCTGGATGGGGATTCTCTTCTCCGTATTCTTGATCATCGCCTTTGGTTTGGTTTTCAATGCCGTTCAGGCCAATACCATTACGGGAGCATTGGAAATTGTGTTTGATGTCAAAGAGGCTTACTGGTTTGACATTAAAGCAACTTATTGGATAGGTATTCTGCTGGTGATCACCAGTGGCTTGGTCATCATGGGTGGGCTGCGTAAAGTTGCGCGGGTATCCGAGGTAGTTGTACCTATTATGGCTTTTGCTTATATCCTGATCGCCTTGGTCGTTGTCGGGATGAATATTGAGCAATTGCCGACCATTCTCAAACTGATAGTCAACAGCGCCTTCGGTTGGCAAGAGGCCGCTGCCGGTGGGGTGGCTTATACTGTGGCTCAGGCGATGCAGTCAGGGATAGCCCGCGGTTTATTCTCCAACGAGGCGGGTATGGGGAGTGCTGCCAACGTCGCTGCCAGCGCCTCACCGACACCAAACCATCCTGCTTCCCAAGGGTTTGTACAGATGATAGGAGTGTTTATGGACACTATTGTTATCTGTAGTGCAACAGCCGCAATAATCTTGCTGGCTGGCGATCTCAGCAGTGTTAATATCGGCGAGGGGGACAAAGGGATCCAACTGACCATAGCGGCTTTGACCACTCATGTTGGAGATTGGGGTGGCTTTTTTGTGGCCTTTGCCATCTTACTGTTTTGCTTCACCTCAATAATCGCCAACTACTCTTATGCCGAAACCAATGTGCTGTTCCTTTCCAATAATAGCCGTAAAGTGTTGCCCCTGTTCCGCTTGTGCGTACTAGGCATGGTGATGTTTGGAGCTGTGGCGAAAATAACCTTGGTATGGAATTTGGCCGATCTTTCCATGGGCTTGATGGCGACAGTCAACATCATTGCCTTGGTACTGCTTTCCGGTATTGCCATGCGGGTGATTAATGATTACCGCGATCAGTTGAGTGAAGGCAAAGAACCTGTGTTTGATAAGAGCAAGTTTCCTGAGCTTGAAGAACATATTGAAGAGGGTATCTGGACCGGTGAACCTGTGGTTCGCAGTGGCAAAGGCTGGTAACTGAAACCGGCCCCAGATTGGGGCCATCGGAAAAACCACGCTATCAATGCGTGGTTTTTTTATTTACTGCCAGTATCATGGGCAGTTCTATACCAAATAAGACGGAGTGAATATGCTGATTTTGGTTTCACCGGCCAAGACGCTGGATTATGACAACCCGGCGGCGGTATCTGAATACAGCCTGCCACAGTTTCTCGAGCACAGCAGCGAGCTTATTCAGGTTTGCCGGGAGCTGACCCCAGCCAATATTGCTTCTTTGATGAAAGTCAGTGACAAAATTGCCGGCTTAAATGCCGCCAGATTCGCCGAGTGGCAGCCTGATTTCACCCCGGAGAATGCCAAGCAAGCACTCTATGCTTTCCGTGGTGATGTATATACAGGTCTGGATGCAGACAGCCTTGCCCCGGAAACGGTTGCTCGGGCTCAGCAGCATCTGCGTATTTTATCCGGGCTCTATGGTCTCTTGAGGCCCCTGGACTTGATGCAAGCCTATCGGCTGGAAATGGGTACCTCTTTGGTGAATCCCAGGGGCAGTAACCTGTACGCCTTTTGGGGCGATATCATCACAGATGCCATCAATCAGGCATTGGCTCAGCAAGGGGATGATATTGTGGTGAATTTGGCGTCCAACGAGTACTTCAAAGCGGTTAAACCCAAGCAGGTTGCCGGACGTATTATCACGCCTGTATTCAAAGACTGTAAAAATGGTCAGTATAAGGTAATAAGCTTTTACGCCAAGAAGGCCAGAGGCATGATGGCTCGTTACCTGTTGGAGCAAGAGGAACAGAGTCTGGAGCGATTAAAGGCATTTAACAGCGCCGGCTATTATTACAGTGAAGCCGAGTCCAGCCCTGGCTCCCCTGTGTTCCTGCGGGAAGAACAGAGCTGATACCCTTTCCCGCTATATAAAGATAAGAAAGCCGTTCATTATTGAACGGCTTTTGGCTTCTAAAGCGTGTGATTTACTGCTTGGCAGGCAGCGGTCGCAGTTCCAGTTCAGACTGTGCCATCAAATAGGCGAACTGGGCATAGGCCGCAACGTTTTGTGCCAGCGCCTTGGGATCTATTTTGTCCAGGGTATCGTTGGGGGTGTGGTGGTAGTCAAAGTAATCGGTACCATCCTGGCGCAGGGAGGCCACAGGAACGCCACTGGCCGGCAACATGGAAACATCCGGACCACCATAGGCACTGTTGTCACCGGCGGCAACGCCGTTTTGTTGCATCACCTGGGTCAGTTGCTGTAGTTTGGGCAGCACTTGCTCATTGACCTGAAAGTCGATGCGGTAGATAGGGCCAGCCCCGAAATCCGATTCGGCGGCGATATAGTGTTTATCCAGTTCTGCAGCGTGGGCCTTGGCATAAGCCTTGCCACCAACCAAGCCTATCTCTTCGGCGGCATAGAGCACGACACGTATCGTCCGAGCCGGCTTTTCCGGCAAATCTTGAATAAGCTTAGCGGCAGCGGTGACAATCGCGACCCCGGCACCGTCATCTATAGCGCCCGTGCCTTCATCCCAGGAGTCCAGATGAGCCCCTATCAGTACGATTTCATCTGGCTTGCTGCTGCCGGTGACTTCGGCGATGACGTTATAGGAAATGGCGCTGCCCTTGTTCTTGGGAGACATCTTCAAAGAGAGGGTGATATCGGCAGAACGCTTGAGCATGGCATTGACCAGATCGGCATCCGGCGCTGACATGGCCGCCGCCGGGATCCGCTTTAAGCCTTCTTCATAACGCATGGTGCCGGTATGGGCCATACGGTCATGATCTGTACCTATTGAACGGATAACTATTGCCAGGGCACCTTTTCGCGCTGCCTCTATAGCGCCTCGTGAGCGGCCCCCTACGCTCTTGCCATAACCTTTACCTGTCTTGTGTCGCTCGGTTTTCTGATCGATAAAGACAATTTTGCCGGCAACATCATCAGGATTGGCTTCTTTAAGTGCAGCGAGGCTGTCAAAACGCACTATCTTGGCCGTGATACCTTCAGTAGGAGTGGCCACACTACCTCCCAATGCCGTGATAACCAGAGGCTGTTGGAAGGGGGCCACTATGCTGGCACTGGCTTCACCGCGTTCCCACACCGGAACTTCCACAGCTTCTTTATAAACACGGTCAAAACCCAGTGACTGCAGCTTTTTCTCCGCCCAGGCAACCGCCACGGCGTCTTTTGGGCTACCAGCCAGGCGAGGGCCGACTTCCACAGTTAAAGATTCCACAATTTGAAAGCCGAGGTCAGAACTGAGGGCTTTTTGCTGCAATGACTCAGCAAGCAGTTGATTTGTATTGGAAGGTGAGGGGGATTGACAGCCAATAAGTGATGAAATCAACAGTGGAAGTAACAGGGCGGTTCGATAGCTTTTCATGTGTTTCCTTTGTTTTTATTAGGTATGTCCCATTTTTGAAAACAATCTAACAAAAAGTGTGCTTTATGTCCCGACTATCTCCGTAAGGCAAGGCTATATTAGGGACGGAGTTTGTATTAGGAGAATAGGCTCGTCATGAATATTGAGTTGATGCAGCAGCGAGCGGACCATGCCGTCGTGTTATTGAAGGCGCTGGCCAATGAGAGGCGTTTATTTATTCTGTGCTATCTCCTGAGTGAGGGAGAGATGTGCGTTGGGGAAATGAACAAGAAACTGGGATTGAGTCAGTCGGCTTTGTCTCAGCATCTGGCTTGGTTGCGTAAAGACAATCTGGTGGCCACCCGCAAAGAAGCCCAGACAGTGTACTATTCGCTCAAGAGTGAAGAAGTGCGCGAAATCATCAAGCTGTTGAATAACATCTATTGTCATTGATGTTATTGAATTTTAGATATAAAAAAACCGGCAATGCCGGTTTTTTTTATACAGGTATCGAATTAAGCAGCCAGTGCTTTGATACGAGTGTTCAGACGAGCCTTATGACGGGCAGCCTTATTCTTGTGGATCAGGCCTTTGGTTGCCATACGGTCAAGAATGGGTTGTGCAACAGCGAAAGCTTCAGTAGCCGCTTTGTGATCGCCAGCTTTGATAGCAGCGATAACTTTTTTCACGTAGGTACGCAACATAGAGCGACGGCTAGCGTTGTGTTGACGACGCTTTTCTGATTGAAGCGCGCGCTTCTTTGCAGTCTTGCTATTAGCCAAGGTGCAACTCCTAAAAACTGGATTTGATACTTTTAAAGGCCGAGGAGAATGCCCGGTTTTCGTCACTTTGTCAATGACAATGATTGAATATCCATCATAAAGATAAATTAATCCAACCTGATTTGGCTATCCTCAACCCAACTCGTGTAAGATGTGGCGCAATTCTACCAGCAATTGCTGGCATGTGACAGAGCTTAAGTGGAATTTTTGAGACTTGCCGCCGTTTATGGCGGCTTGAGTCTTCTGGGGGAATATTTGAGCAAAAAATTGGTACGGTCCGGCGCTATCGTCAGCGTCATGACCTTGATTTCCCGTGTATTGGGATTAATACGGGATGTGGTAGTCGCCAACTTGATGGGCGCGGGCAGCAGTGCCGATGTGTTCTTTTTTGCCAACAAGATCCCTAACTTTTTGCGGCGATTGTTTGCTGAAGGTGCTTTTGCTCAGGCCTTTGTACCTGTATTGACTCAGTATCAGGAGAAAGAGTCCAGCGAAGAGGTCAAACTCTTATTATCAAAGGTAGCCGGTACCTTGGGGTTATTGGTAACAGTCGTGACCTTGATTGGGGTTTTGGCTTCGCCAATATTGACCGCTTTGTTTGGTGCAGGCTGGTTTATGGCCTGGGTTAATGATGAGCCTGACGGCGCCAAGTTTGAACTGGCTTCGTTAATGTTGAAGATCACTTTTCCCTATCTTTGGTTTATCACTTTTACCGCCTTGGCCGGCTCGATTCTCAATACCCGTGGCCGTTTTGCCGTTTCGGCCTTTACTCCGGTATTTCTCAACGTCGCCATTATCGCTGCAGCATTGTGGTTGAGTCCTACCCTGGATAAGCCTGAAATCGGTTTGGCCTGGGGGGTGTTCTTCGGTGGTGTGATTCAGTTTTTGTTTCAAATTCCTTTTCTGCTGCAGGAAAAAGCGCTGGTCAAGCCCTCTTGGGGCTGGAATCATCCCGGGGTGGTTAAAATCCGCACTTTGATGATCCCGGCGTTATTTGGGGTTTCTGTGTCACAAATTAACCTGCTGCTGGATACTTTTATCGCCAGTTTTCTGGTTACAGGCTCCATCAGTTGGCTCTATTATTCGGATCGCTTGTTGGAGTTCCCGCTGGGGTTATTTGGTATTGCCATTGCTACCGTTATTTTGCCTGCTCTTTCCAAAAAACACGTTAATGCAGAGGGGGAGGGGTTTGATCGCACTATGGATTGGGGGGTTCGCGCCATTCTGCTGCTGGGTTTACCGGCCATGATGGGGCTGATTGTATTGGCTCAGCCCATGTTGATGGTGCTTTTTATGCGTGGTGCCTTTAGCGTCAATGACGTGGAAATGGCTTCCTATTCTCTGGTGGCCTACGGCTCAGGTTTGTTGAGTTTTATGCTGATCAAGGTGCTGGCGCCCGGATATTATGCTCGTCAGGACACCAAGACACCTGTGCGTTATGGCATCATTGCTATGGTTAGCAACATGGGTTTCAATATTATTTTTGCCGTGCCATTTGGGTATGTAGGACTGGCCATTGCTACTTCTCTGTCTGCTTTACTCAACGCGTCTCTTCTATATCGCGGTTTGCATCTGGCTGGTGTATATAGAGTTAGTAAGCAAACTATTATCTTTTTTATCAAGGTCTTATTGGCAACGGCGGCAATGGTTTGCCTGTTAATTTACTTTTCACCAGAGCAGGCGCAATGGCTTGAGTGGTCGTTTGTTGAGCGATTCGCTCATCTGTTTTCCCTGATACTCGGCGGTGCTTTAGGGTACTTTATGGCATTGGTACTGTTTGGGATCCGTCCGTGGCGGCTCAAAGCCCGGAACTGAGGGCTGATTCTGCTGCCGAGCTGTTATATAATCCGCCAATTTACGTTTGAGCAGTCATTGATTTCATGGAACTGATTCGCGGAATACACAATATATTGCCGGCCCATCGCGGTTGTGTGCTGACCATAGGTAACTTTGATGGTGTACACAGGGGCCATGCCGAAGTGATAGCCAATCTGGTCAAAAAGGCGCGTCACTTTGGTTTGCCGGCCACCCTGATGACATTTGAGCCGCAACCGCAGGAACTGTTTCGCGGCCAGGATGCCCCTGCGCGCTTGAGCCTGCTTCGTGATAAGGTCAGGTTGCTTGCTGAACTGGGAATAGACAGACTTGTGTGTGTCAATTTCAATCAAAAGTTTGCCCAGATGCCGGCCAAGGAGTTTGTCGAAGAGTTGCTGGTGCGTAAACTTGGGGTCAAGTATCTGGTGGTCGGTGACGATTTCTGTTTTGGACGGGCGCGTCAGGGCAACTTTGAGCTGCTTCGCACTGCCGGTGAACAACACGGTTTTGCGGTAGTCAGTACCCAAAGCTTTTTGGTTGGCGATCACAGGGTCAGTTCCACCATGGTCAGAGAAGCACTGGCCAAGGGCAATCTTGATCAGGCCAGACGTTTATTGGGACATCCCTATACTCTCAGTGGTAAGGTGGCACATGGCAAAAAGCTGGGCCGGACGCTAGGGTTCCCCACAGCCAATATTGCCATGAAGCGTAAAGTGGTTCCCGTGAGGGGCGTTTTTGCGGTCAGGCTCTGGTGGGATGGTAGCGAACAATACGATGGCGTTGCCAATGTGGGTTTTCGCCCCACGGTTCAGGGACAAAACTGCCAGTTGGAAGTGCACCTGTTTGACTTTGAAGGTGACCTCTACGGGCGTAAAGTAGAAGTGGAATTAGTGGCCAAGATCCGTGACGAGAAACCGTTCGAGTCCCTTGAGGCACTTAAGAAACAAATAATGAATGACGCTGATGAGGCTCGCGCCTTACTCAGCAATGAAGCAGGCTGAGCTCTCTTAGCTAAATTAATGGTATTAGGATCAATGAGCGACTATAAATCAACTTTGAATTTGCCGGAAACCGAGTTTCCGATGCGTGGTAATTTGGCAAATCGCGAGCCAGAGATGTTGAAACGCTGGACCGAGGAGAATCTGTACCAACAGATCCGTGATAGCCGTATTGGCCGCAAGCTTTTCATTCTGCACGATGGCCCTCCATATGCGAATGGCGATATTCATATTGGTCACTCAGTTAACAAGATCCTCAAAGATATTATTATCAAATCCAAGACCTTGTCGGGGTTTGATGCGCCTTATGTGCCAGGTTGGGACTGCCATGGTCTGCCGATTGAACTCAAGGTAGAACAGAAAGTGGGTAAGCCTGGACAGAAAATTTCTGCCGCCGAGTTTCGTGACGAGTGCCGTAAGTATGCCGCCAAACAGGTGGATGGTCAGCGCAATGACTTTATCCGTCTCGGCGTACTCGGTGACTGGTTCAAACCTTACCTGACCATGGATTTCAGCACTGAGGCCAACATCATTCGCTCATTGGCTAAAGTGATCGACAACGGCCACCTGCACAAAGGGGTTAAGCCGGTGCATTGGTGTACCGACTGTGGTTCTGCCCTGGCCGAAGCCGAAGTGGAATATGAAGACAAGACTTCACCGGCCATAGACGTGGCCTTTGCCGCCGTGGATAAGGCTAAAGTGCTAGCTGCTTTCGGGGTTACTGAGTATCAAGCGCCAGTCTCCATGGTTATCTGGACTACTACTCCCTGGACCTTGCCTGCCAACCGCGCTTTGTCACTGAGTCCTGATTTGGACTATGTGCTGGTAGAGATTGAGTCTGAAGAAGGTGCCAAGCAAGCGGTTATTCTGGCGGAAGCCCTGCTGGAAAGCTGTATCACCCGTTATGGTGTCAAGAGCCATCAGCTCCTGGGTCGCGCCAAAGGTGCCGAGCTTGAGTTGATGCAGTTCCAACATCCTTTCTATGATTTCAGTGTGCCGGCGATCCTTGGCGATCACGTGACCACAGAGTCCGGTACCGGTGTGGTACACACTGCCCCTGGACACGGTCAGGACGACTTTGTGGTTGGCCAGAAGTATGGTTTGGAAGTGGCTAACCCTGTAGGTGATAACGGCGTTTACAAGGCAGATACCCCGCTGTTTGCCGGCAAGCACGTGTTCAAGGCCAATGATGAAATTGTAGCGCTGCTGCAGGAAAAAGATGCCTTGCTGCACCGCGAAGCTTATCGTCACAGCTACCCTCACTGCTGGCGCCACAAGACTCCTATTATCTTCCGCGCCACACCGCAGTGGTTTATCTCCATGGATAACAAAGGGCTGCGTACTCAAGCTATGGGTGAAATTGAGCAAACCCAGTGGATCCCGGATTGGGGACAGAGCCGGATTGAGAAGATGGTCGAGAACCGTCCTGACTGGTGTATCTCGCGCCAACGTACCTGGGGCGTGCCTATCACTCTGTTTGTTCACAAGGAAACCGAAGAGCTGCATCCAGACAGCGTGGCTTTGATGGAGCGTGTTGCTCATCGCATTGAGCAGCAGGGCATTCAAGCCTGGTGGGATCTGGATGAGTCTGAACTCCTGGGTGAAGATGCAGCACAGTACCGCAAGGTGACCGACACTCTGGATGTTTGGTATGACTCAGGTTCTACCTTCTCATCAGTGGTTGCCGCCCGCCCTGAATTCCAGGGGCAGGGAATTGACCTCTACCTGGAAGGCTCGGATCAGCACCGTGGTTGGTTCATGTCATCACTGATGATTTCAACCGCCATGAACGGCAAGGCACCATACAAGCAGGTACTGACCCACGGCTTTACCGTGGATGGCAAGGGCCGCAAGATGTCCAAGTCTATCGGCAACGTGATTGCACCACAGCAGGTAACCAACAAACTGGGCGCCGATATTCTGCGGCTGTGGGTGGCTTCTACCGACTACAGCGGTGAAATGACGGTATCCGATGAGATCCTTAATCGTAGCGCCGATGCTTATCGCCGTATCCGTAACACCGCCCGCTTCCTGCTGGCTAACCTGAGCGGTTTTGAGCCAGAGACAGACATGATTGCCATCGAAGACATGGTGGCACTGGATCGTTGGGTGGTGCGCCGCGCCGCCAAACTGCAGGAAGAGTTGCTGGAAGCCTATGATGCCTACAACTTCCATATAGTGACCCAGAAGCTGATGCAGTTCTGCTCGGTTGAATTGGGCAGCTTCTATCTGGATATCATCAAGGACAGACAGTATACCGCCAAGCGTGATGGTCACGCCCGTCGCAGCTGTCAGTCGGCTCTGTATCTGATTGCCGAAGCCATGGTGCGTTGGGTGGCCCCGATTCTTAGCTTCACTGCCGATGAAATCTGGCAGTTGCTGCCCGGTAAGCGTGACGCCTATGTGTTTACTCAGGAATGGTACCAGGGCCTCAAGGCTGTCCAGCTGGACTCAGATTTGAGTGATGAATACTGGGCACAGTTGCTGCAGGTTCGTGATGAAGTCAACAAGGCACTGGAGCAAGGCCGCCGCGATAAGCTGATCGGCGGCGCGCTGGAAGCCGAGGTGACTCTGTTTGCCGATGCGGCGCTGACTGAAGCTTTGGCCAAACTGGGTGACGAGCTGCGCTTTGTGCTGCTGACCTCCAAAGCCGTGGTTAAGCCGCTTGCCGATGCGCCTGCCGCTGCCCGTGAAACTGAGCTGGCATCACTTAAGCTAAGCGTTGCCAAGTCAGAAGCGGCCAAGTGTGATCGCTGCTGGCACCACAGAGAAGACGTTGGCCAGATCGCCGAGCATCCGTTGCTGTGTGGCCGCTGTGTGACCAATATCGAAGGAGAAGGTGAACAGCGCCTGTTCGCCTGAGGATAATAAACATGCCCGCAGACTGGAAACAAAGTGGCCTGCGCTGGTATTGGGTGGCTGTGTTGGCCTTTTTGGCTGACCAGCTGTCCAAACAGTGGGTATTGGGGAACTTCAAGCTGTATGAGTCGGTGCAGCTGTTGCCTTTCTTTAATCTGACCTATGTGCGTAACTATGGTGCCGCCTTTAGCTTTCTCAGTGATGCCGGTGGCTGGCAGCGTTGGTTGTTCACTGCCGTCGCTGTCGGCTTCAGTGTGTTGCTGACCGTTTGGCTCAGACGGCAATCGGCTGGATTGTGGCGCCTTAACCTGGCTTACACTCTGGTGATTGGCGGCGCACTGGGAAATCTTGTCGATCGCCTGATGCATGGCTTTGTGGTGGACTTCCTCGATTTTTACTGGAAAACCAGTCATTACCCGGCATTCAATATCGCTGACTCGGCTATCTGTGTTGGCGCAGTCCTGATCATCTGGGATTCATTTTTCGGCGGTGACAAGGCCGCAGCCAAGCAGAATGAAGCCAAGGAGTAACGCAGATGTCTGATGTAAAATCCCTCTTGTGCCACCTTAATATATTGCTGGAAGACGGCTCGACTGCTGACAGTACCAAAGCCTCCGGTAAACCTGCCAGGCTCAATATTGGCGACGGCAGTCTGAGCCCGGCGTTTGAAGCTGAGCTTCTTGAGCTGAAAGCCGGCGATAATCACAGCTTTACCTTGGCCCCAGCCGATGCTTTCGGCGAGTCCAATCCCGATGCCATTCATCACTTGGATCGCACTCGCTTCCCGGCAGATATGACGCTGGAACCCGGTGTTATAGTCAGCTTTGCTGGCCCTGGCGGCAGTGAAATACCCGGAATAGTGAGGGAGATAGCCGGTGATTCTGTCACTGTGGATTTGAACCATCCGCTGGCGGGCCACCAGGTGACCTTTGAACTGGAAGTATTGCAGGAGCTTTGATATGTCAGTAGCAAAATCTACCGGTCTTAACATATTACTGGCCAATCCCAGAGGCTTCTGTGCCGGTGTTGACCGGGCTATCAGCATAGTGGAACGGGCGCTGGAACTCTTTTCCCCGCCTATCTATGTGCGCCATGAAGTAGTGCATAACCGTTATGTGGTTGAAGATCTCAAGCAGCGCGGGGCGATTTTTGTCGATGAACTGGATCAGGTGCCCGACAACAGCATAGTGATTTTCAGTGCTCATGGGGTGTCGCAGGCGGTGCGCAATGAAGCCAAGCGTCGTGGTCTTAAGGTGTTTGATGCCACTTGTCCTCTGGTGACCAAGGTGCATCTGCAGGTGACCCGCGCCAGTCGCAAGGGTATTGAGTGTATTCTTATCGGTCATGCCGGCCATCCCGAAGTGGAAGGCACCATGGGGCAGTACGATAACCCTGAAGGGGGAGTCTATCTCATTGAGTCTCCGGCCGACGTGGATGCATTGCAGGTGAAAGAGCCGGACAACCTTTGCTTTGTTACCCAAACCACGCTGTCGGTGGATGATACCCTGGATATTATTGCCGCGCTGCAGAAGCGGTTCCCTTCGATTGAAGGGCCCAGGAAAGACGATATCTGCTACGCGACCCAAAACCGTCAGGATGCGGTACGTAAAATGGCCCAGGATGTGGACTTGCTGATTGTGGTTGGCTCCAAAAACAGCTCCAATTCCAACAGACTGCGGGAATTGGCGCTCAAGTCTGGCACTCAGGCCTATCTGGTCGATAACGCCGATGATGTAGAACGTGAGTGGTTTGATGGTGTCAGCAAGGTTGCGGTTACTGCCGGGGCTTCTGCTCCTGAGGTGTTGGTGCAGCAGGTTGTTGAGGCTATAGCTAAATTGGCGCCGAGCGTGGTGACAGAAGTGGAAGGGCGCAAGGAAGATACCGTATTTGCCGTACCGGTTGAGCTAAGGTAAGAAACCGCGAGTTTATCGCGCTTATTTAAGCGAACAGCATTTTAAAAAGAGGCTATCTAAGCCTCTTTTTTTTATGGAAAAAATACTTCTTATCAGGCTTGAATTTATTAGCGATACTTGTTACTGGCGATTTACATTCGACTCAACTATCATTAACAGGTATTATTGTTGCGTTTAGCTAACTATAAGATATTAAAGAACTAATAGGCTGAATTTATTGTCAAAAACATGGCGCTGTCTGGAGATTTGACACCTATGAAAAAACGCAGGGAGGGGTTCTCTCTGATTGAGGTTATGGTAGCGCTCGTCATTTTGGTGATAGGGCTTATCGGGATATTTAACTTACATATAGTAGCCAAGCGCGCCAGCTTTGAATCATTTCAACAGACTCAGGCGGCCTACTTTGCCAACGATATCCTCAATCGGATGAAGCTCAATAACAAGGTTTTGAGTAGTTATGAGGGCTCCTATGATGGAAGCGGAAGTGCCCCTGCAAAATCCTGTGATGTGGGCCTTAGCGCCACTGTGACCTGCACTACTGCCGAGACTTTGGCTTGGGATCTTTACCAATGGCAGGAGCTCTTTACCGGCGCTGCTGAAAAGGCAGATAGCCGGAATGTCGGCGGCCTCGATAGCGCCACTGCTTGTCTGACTGTCAATGGCAGTGATGTCACTATCGTGATGGCATGGCGAGGCATTCAGGAAACCGCCGGCACCGCTTATGAAGCGACTGACTGCGGCGATAGCCTGGGGAAGCGTCGGCGGGTTTTTATCCTCAAGACTGTGATTAACCAAGGTTAAGGCGATGAGTGTGACAAATTCAAAGCAGTCGGGTTTTTCTCTGGTTGAGCTCATGGTGGCCATGGTTATCAGCCTGTTTCTGACACTAGGCTTGTTCGCCATGTTCAGTATGTCTGCCACCAATGTTACTACCACAGGGCAGTTCAATCAGTTGCAGGAAAATGGCCGTATCGCGCTGGCTATCATGGTACCGGATCTGAGTCAGGTAGGTTTCTTCGGAGATATGACGGGTACAGACTTTGTGCTGGGTACCAATACTCGGGTCGATAATACAGTTGGGACAGATTGCACCGGCGAGGGGCTCAACAACGCCACTCTGCCTAATGATAAACCTGCCCACTTCAGACGTCTTTGGGGCTATGAGGCCGGGGTGAGTACCGGCTCACTGAGCTGTGTCAGTTCAGTGATTGATAGGACAGATGTGATTCAGATTAAACGTCTGGTGGGGCCTCCCGGTACCGGCGGTGGTTTTCGGGTAGCGACAACGGCCAGCCAGGCGGTGTTTTTTAACGATACAGATCCCGCCCTTGAAAACCAAAGGGTGTGGGAATATCAACACCATGTTTACTTTATCAAAGACAATAACGGCGTGCCGGTTCTGACCCGCAAATCACTTTCTAAAAATGGAATGGATGTGGACGAACCCTTGGTCGAAGGCATAGAGAATATGCGCATTCTCTATGGGTTTGATGAGGATGGTGATGACACAGCCGATAGCTTTATGCCGGTGCAGAGTGTGACGGATCTAATGTGGGATAACCAGCTGTTTCAGCGAATTGTGGCCTTGAGAGTCTTTTTACTGGTACGTTCAGTTGCAGAGGACAAGGCATATACAAATGAGAATACCTATCAAATAGGTGATAAAACAATTACATACCCAAGGCCAGACGAGAATGACAATGTAAAACCTGATCACTTCCGCCGTAAGGTGGTTTCGACCACTGTGGTGCTTGAAAACCCGGTGTTGATAAGGAATTAAGTAGATGAAGATAAGGCAGCAGCGGGGAGTTGTACTTTTTTTTGCACTTATCCTCCTGATTATTTTGACCTTAATTGGTGTGGCACTGGCGGTTAACTCCAGTCAGTCGCTGCGCATGGCCGGCGCCGGTGCCGAGCGGGTGGAAGCCAAAGCCTTGGCCGATGGTGGGTTGCAGGCGGTTATTACAGAGTATGCCGGGGCGCCATTTGCGAATGTTAAAGATGAAGTGGGTTTGGACAGATTTTATGGTAAGCAGGTTATTTCGCCTTTACCGGAAACAGGGGTGAAGGATGTTAGTTGTCAAAGAACCTCCAATGCTACCGGAGCCAATTTAGTGAGTTGTCGCCGATTTCAGATAACAAGTACAGTCAGTTATGGCCGCGATAGCCTAGGTTCGTTAACGGTTGCATCCGGAGTTGAACAGCAAATACTTACAGGAAACTAAAATTATGTTTAATAAACTATTACTAAGTGTTCTGATGGCCATGGTTGTAGTTTCTGGAGTTACTATTGCTGATGATACAGAACTTTACCTAATTGATTCTACAGTCAGAAGTGGTAAACGTCCGCAAGTGCTATTTATCTTCGATAATTCGGGGAGTATGTCCACCGAAGATGAAAATGCTATAAGTTCATACTGCTCTGAAGAAGATTATAATAATAAACGTTGCACGTACGCTGATGGTTTTTCTGATTACCTTACTGGATATGCAGGCTATATTAATGAAAAAGGTATATATTGGAACGCTGGAGGTATAGATAATACGAGTACTATGCCTGTGCCTGATGACCCAACAGAGTCCCGTAGATTTTATAGTGATAATAATAATTGTCAGCTTGCCGCTGATGCATTAACTTCTAGAGGGCGATATACTGGCTATTTGCGGGAGTTTAAACTGAAAGGGAATTCCGGTAAATGGTATTCTCTGGCAGATAATGAAGGGTTTAATCAAGGGCAGATTGTTGATTGTTACGAGGATGTATTAAATGAAAATCCTGGCAATCCTGGGAAAAATAAGAAGGGTGGAGATTTTCGTTTAGGGTATCCTATAGATTCAAAAGATATGTATACAGTAGATACGGACGATGTCGCTAGTCAGTACAGCTTAGACCATACTGATTTCGGAAAGGGGTCTCCTGTCACCCTGTATACTGCTCATTATCTAGTTTGGTATGAGTGGGTAACAACAACTGAAGATGGTAAAAATAGTGGTGGAACTGGAACAAGGCTTGAGGTCGCAAAGGAGGCTTTAGTTTCAGCTCTTACAGATTTGGCTATTCCAATCGATGCGGGTTTAGCCGTATTTAATCTTAACTACCCTGAAGAGGGTGATGCGAATGGTGGTAGAATCGTATTCGATATAGCGGAAATGACCGATGGTAATCTAGCCAGTCTTACATCATTAATTAATGGTATGCCGGCGCAGACCAATACCCCCTTATGCGAAACATTGTATGAAGCATATCAATACTTTAGTGGTGGGCCTGTAACATATGGCAATAAAGATGCTAATGGGAAAGGTCTTTTCAATATTGATGACTATATTCCTAATAATCCGCCAAGTATTATATCTTCAGGTAATTACTCATCACCGTTTAAAAAATGCCCTGATACCGCATATGTTATCTATATTACAGATGGAGCACCAACTTTAGATAATAGCGCTAATGCGAACATTTTATCTTTGACTTCATCTTCAGATAGTGCTGCTGATTATTCTGGGTTTGAGTTTGTGAATGATGATGGTGAGGAAGAGGTTAGTTATTTTCCAGCATTAGCTGCTTACATGTATAACAATGACTTGGTTAAAGGTATTAAAGACTCAACAGGGATAGATAATAAACAGAATGTGCGAGTTTTTACAATAGGTTTCTCCGAAGGCGCGGAGACGGCCGCAGCTCTTTTAGAGGAGGCGGCTTTTAGAGGAGGTAATCCAAGAAATGACAATGGTATATCTAAAGGTTATTATATTGCTAAAACTGGGTTAGATTTAGTTGGAGCTATGGATGATGCTCTCAAGTCAATTTTATCAATAGACTCTTCTTTTACCTCACCAAGTATTGCCAGCAATAACTTTGATAAAACTCAAACTTATAATTCTGCTTATTTCGCGATGTTTTTACCCGGTGAGGGGCCCAGGTGGAGCGGTAATCTTAAGAAGCTTAAAGTTAATTCATCTGGAGAAATTGTTGCTCCTGGCGGCACTACTAACGCAATTGATCCTAGCGGAAATATTGCACCGACCGTGTGTACTTATTGGAACGCTTGTTCTGGGAATAAGATTGATGGTAATAAGGTTAACTCAGGCGGAGTGCTTCCAACTTTACAGGATAGTTTAAAAGGTAGAGCGATAAAGACTAATGTAGGCAATGGTTTGGTAGACTTAAAAAGCTCAAGCTTTAGCTCTGCTTACTCTCAAGATGATCTAGATTGGTTATATGGCGTTGACGTGGATGATGATGATGGTGATAGCATTACATCAGAAGCTAGAGAAGATATAATGGGTGATCCTCTCCACTCCAAACCCTTGGCAATTAACTTTGGTGGAGCTCCAGATGATAAAGGAGAAAATCTTGATGTTAGAATACTAATTGGTACTAATCAGGGTTTAGTACACATGTTTAAAGACTCAGATTCAGGAAGCGGTGATTATTCTATTGGTAATGTTCAAGAGTCATGGGCATTCATACCCAATGAATTATGGGGGAATGTCCCTGAGTTGCGTAGAAACTATGAAACTGGAGTACATAGTGTTTATGGAATGGATTTGTCTCCTATCGCTTATACTGAAACAGACTCAGCCGGAAAAGTGTCTAAGGCTTGGGTCTATTTAGGTATGCGAAGAGGGGGGAGTTCATATTATTCATTAGATATAACAAACCCAGATAGCCCAGTTTTTAAATGGATGATTAATTCTGACAGTGCTGGGTTTGAGGAGCTAGGTGAGTCATGGTCTGAACCTGTCATTACTCATATCCCAGGTGTTAGTGGCCCAGTGTTGATAATTGGCGGGGGGATGGCTTTTTCTGGAGGAGCTGGTAATGCTATATATATAATCAATGCTGCTACTGGTGAACTGATAAAGAAATGGTCTGAAGTTGGGATGAGTAGCATTCCCAATAGAGTCGCAGTACTTGATAGTAATAATGACGGTTTAAGTGACAGAATTTACGCTTCAGATGTGAGTGGGCAAATATGGCGAGTCGATATGCCTAGTAATGAGATGTCTAAATGGCCTATCTTTATGTTTGCCTCTATTGCTACCTCAGGTTCTCCTAATGATAGAATGTTTTTTGTTGAGCCAGTTGTGGCTCAGACTCAATTCAGCAATATACATAGTGATAATGGGGCTTTAAGTTATCAAAATATCCCTTATGATGCAGTAGCTATTGGTAGCGGGAATCGAACTCATCCTCTAGATACAGCAACAGACGATATGTTTTATGTATTTCAAGATAGAAATGTTGTGACTCAATATTTTTCAGACGGTACTCCACAGCCATTGGGTCTTGAAGATTTGTATGATGTTACGTCGTCGGCTCCTGCATCTCAATCTGAGGATGTTGCCTTTGGAACAAAAAGAGGATGGTTTTATAATTTTGGATCTTCAGGGGAAAAATCCCTATCAGCATCATTAATTTTTGACGGCAAGGTGTATTTTACATCTTTTGTTCCGCCAGTTAATTCAGATATAGATTTAGATGCAGGGATATGTGGATTTGCCGGTCAAGGCCGTTTATATGTATTTGACTTGCATAAGGGAACACGCAGTTTTAGTGAAGTTTTTTATGATGTTGGGGAGAGAGTGCCAGATACTCCTCAAATAGTTATCCCTAAACCAGAGACTGATGAGGATCCTACTGCATATATTATCGGCGTAGGAAAGGGTGAGTGTGAAAATGGTGATTGTAAAGGAACAATTTCTCTGGGAAGTGGTTTAACGACCAATCGAATTTATTACCATGTAAATGAGTAGGATAAGAGATGAAAAGACCAGCGGGTTTTACCCTGATAGAAGTCATGATCACTGTGGTCATTATCGGCATACTGGCGTCTATCGCTTATCCATCTTATGTGCAGTACATTGCCAAGAGTACTCGCTCCGAGGCTCATGCGGCCTTGATGCGACTGGCCAATCTGCAGGAGCAATACTATTTGGATAATCGTACTTATGCCACGGATATGACCAAACTGGGGCTCAATGCCAGTCCCTTTATTACTGAGAATGGTCATTACAGTATCGCGTCAACCGGCACAGCGGATTTCACCCTGACCGCAACGGCACAAGGAGCGCAGGCCAGCCGCGACAGTAAGTGTAAAACGCTGACCTTGACCGATGCCGGGATTAAAAGTGGTGCTTCAACGGAGTGTTGGAAATGATGAGATCAATTAAATATGGTTTGTTGCTCCTACTGCCCGGTATGCTATTTACAGCCCAAGCCGCCGAGCGGCAGGATGTTAAATGTCACTTGATTACCAGCAAGGGAGAGCAGATTGCCTTTTATCGCTGGGACTTGGACAAGCAGCAGCTATTTATGGCGCGTTTGAGCGGTAAGTCGTTAAAGGATGCCCGCGGTAAGCGTTACTTTATCAGGGAAGCCAGAGAGTGTGTGTTGCTCAAGGAAGCATTCAGCTCTGAGAAGGCTCGTAAGTTGGATGAGATGACTCTAAGATAATTTTCCCTAAGTCATGACACTTGAGCCAGTTCGGGTTAACAGCAATAGGCTCGCAATAGATCCTTCCAGGTCACTATACCGACAATTTCGCCGTCTTCCAGTACCGGCAGTGAACCTATATCTTTCTCCAATAAGAGCCTGGAAGCCTGCGCCAGGCCTACGTGTGGCGCAACGGTTACAGGGTTACGGCTCATTACTTGGTGTGCCCGCTTATTGAGGGTTTCCAGATCTCTGCTGCTGGCGGTATCGCTGCCAAGGTTGGGGCTTAAGGCCCGCAGCAGATCACGTTCGGACAGGACGCCTTCCAGCTTGCCTTCATCATTCACTACCAGTAAGTGATGAAAGCCTGCATGATGAAATATCTCTTTGGCCACACTCAGGCGATCGTCCATTTCCACTGTGACAACCCGAGTGATCATGATATCGGCGATGCAGAGCTGCATAGGGATCCTCCATAACCTTTCCTTTGTTATATCAGAGCCCTGTCAATAATGCTAACTCAGAGCATTTTCATCTTGCTGATTGAGCTCCTGCAGATGGCAATCGATATAGCGGCTGCGTTTTTTGAACTTGAGTTTGTCCAAGTCCACCAGCACCAAGCCATCGATACAGTCGGCAAAGTCGGCATCCACTCCAAAGGCGAGGAAGCGCACCCCATCAGGCTGACAAAGTTCGCCGTATTGCTTGTAGAGAGTTGGCACAGCGGCTCCCATACTGGCAAGGGTCTGCTTGAGCTGTTTAAACGCGTCTTGATAATCTGAATCGATATAGAGTTTGTCCAGCTCAGTCTGGCGCTCAGGTGACAGACCAAAAGGCGCGAAAGACTGTGCCAGTTGTGTCTTACAGGGAAACTGCTGCAGGTAGAAGTGCACCAACATCTCCTTGGCTGGTGCCGGCAGTTGGTTGCTTATGGTCACCGGCCCGAACAGATAGCGGTAGCCGGGATGACGAGCCAGAAAGGCACCTATGCCGTACCAGAGGTAATCGAGACTGCGCTTCCCCCAATATTTAGGCTGTACAAAGCTGCGGCCGAGTTCCAGGCCCTTGGTGAAATAGGGCGAAAATTCAGCTTGATAGTGAAACAGTGACTCACTGTAGAGGCTTTCTCCGGCACTGTGCAAGTTCGCAACTTCGGCAAAGCGGTAGGCGCCGACTATTTCCAGCTCCTTGGGATCCCAGAGCACCAGGTGCAGATAACTGGAGTCGTACCTGTCTATGTCTCTGCGTTTTCCCGTACCTTCACCTACGGCGCGGAAAGCCAGTTCCCGCAGCCTACCTATTTCCCGCATCACAGGGCTGCTGCCCTGATGGCGGTAGAGGAAAATCTGCTTGTCATCCTGAGTTTGACCAAGCTGCTCGCACTGCAGCAAAGCCTGTTGCAACTCACGACGTTTTTCCGGATGGGCGATGGCGATCTGGGTGTTGAAAAGTGGGCTACGATTCTTGCCGATGCGATAGAGATGGTTCTTCAGCAGACTGACCCGGGTTTTGAGTGGGAAGTTACTGCCGCTGACCGCTTCTGCCGGGATAAGCTCGCCGATACGCACCGGCAAAGTGTTACTGGCTTGTTTAAACATCTCCTTGACCAACAGCAGGGTAGCCAAAGGTTTATATAACATGGAAGCGCCGTAAAAGGTCGCCGAGTTCTTGGCATCGACATACATGGGCAGCAGCGGCGCATTGCAGCTGATAGCCATCTTCAGGAAGCCGGTTTGCCACTGGGTATCGCGAATGCCGTTTGGTCTGAGCCGGGAAACCTCACCCGATGGAAAGATGAGCACAGCGCCTTCACTACGCAGATGTTGATGGATCTTCTCCAGGTGTTGTCTGGGGGTGCCGCCTGTCATATTGCGAACCGGCAGCAGGATGTTGTGCAGTGGCGTCAGTGTCATCAGCAGCTCGTTGGCAACTACTTTAATGTCAGGCCTGACTTCGCTGATAAGTTTTATCAGCACCAGAGCATCCAGCGAACCTATTGGATGATTGGCGAAGATAACGACCCGGCCCTGATGGGGAATGTTTTCCACCTCACTGTCCGGCACAGTATAGCTGACGGCAAAGCTTTCCAGCACTTGTTCAACAAAATCCACGCCCTTGAGAAAACTGAATTGGCCGGCGATATCATTGCACTCCCGCTCATTGAGCAGATAACGCAGTAAGGCCTTGGTTGGCTTGGCGAGCCAAGGCTTGCTGTTGATATTGGGCAGATTGGATTCCACAACTTTGTCGACGGTAAACATCATAATGGGGTACCTGATTTAAGCAGCTTGTTGTTCTTGTCTCTGCCAGGCGAAGCGTTTCAGTACTTCGGTCCGGCCCAGTTGTTCATTCCAGCGCTCGAGTTGCAGCTCGCCCTCGAGGGTTTCGGTCAATAGGGTGCAGTTCTCTACCCAGTCACCATCATTGGCATAGATAAAGCCGCTCATTTCCGTGAGCTCGGGCTGGTGAATATGG
Source organism: Shewanella sp. BJSY2023SW001 (assembly GCF_047314685.1). Classification (NCBI taxonomy): domain Bacteria; kingdom Pseudomonadati; phylum Pseudomonadota; class Gammaproteobacteria; order Alteromonadales; family Shewanellaceae; genus Shewanella; species Shewanella sp. BJSY2023SW001. The sequence goes on along the minus strand of NZ_JBKORF010000054.1, from coordinate 8,643 downwards.
CCACAGATGATGCCGTCCACCTTCTGCTTGCGGCCATAGCGCACCACGGCTTCGCGAAAACTGTTGATGGCTTGCTGGGCCTTGCCGACTCTTTGCTTGATAAAACCGGCCAAAGACCAATAGGGGTACCCGAGACGGCGGCGAACCTTGTGCAGTTGGCGGTTGAGAAACATCAAGACATCGTAGAGGTGATCGCCGAGGCGGGCGGTGATGCGGCCGATACAGACTTCGGAGTCAAACTGATCGCCATGTAGCATCAGCAAGGTTTTGCCGCTCAGGGTTTGATGTCGGTACTCTTTGCTGATAATGACGTCGGCGAGTTGCAGCTGATGGTAGTCCTTAAACAGCTCGTCATGGTTGCCGGGCAGATACACCAGCTTGATGCCGCTCTGTGCCATCTGCAGCAGTTTTTGCAGCAGTTGGTTGTGACTCTCGGGCCAGAATACCCGGCGTTTGAGGGCCCAGATATCGACTATGTCCCCCACCAGATACAGCACCTTGGGCTGAACGCTGTTTAGGAAGTGCAGCAGGTATTCGGCCTTGCAGTCAATGCTGCCCAGGTGAATATCCGAGAGCCAGAGGGCGTTGAGCTTGATGACAGGCTCGGCTGTGCGGCGGGAGTATGGGCGAAATGTCGATGGTTTGTTGACCAATGACTTGCTGTCTTTCATCGCGGCTCCTGGATAAAACCAGTGAAACGGGTTTGACTGTGAAAGACTCTAAGTCAGTTATTTGACCTTGAAGTGACGTCTCGATGACCTTATTGTGACGCCCCCGAACTCATCTCGATATCATTTGGCAATATGATGCGAAACTCGCTGCCATGCCCCGGTGCACTGATCAGGCGGATCTCGCCGCCAAGCACTTGAGTCACCAGTTTAAATTCCCGCAGTTGTTCATGGGACTGATCGACGCAGAGCGGTTTGAAGCTGCGGCTCCGCTTGGCGGCGCGCTCCAGGTTAGTCAGTATCAGTCGGCAGCAATCGGCCATTTCACTCTGGTACTGTTCGCAAATCTTGCTGATCGACATCCTTGGCGTAAAAGCACTTGTTGAAGGCTTTAACATTCTCTGCCAGATGCGAAGCCGCGGTGACACAGATACTTACGGGGGGGATTTCATAGGTGATGCTGCAAAAACGGCCGCATGTAGCGGCCGTTGTCGGGAGGTTAGGTTACATTGCCCCTAGAACAGCAGATGTGCCATTCCGGCAATTACCGGCAGGGTGACCAGAGTACGTAGCAGGAAGACGGCGAACAGCTCCCAAATTTTCACCGGTATCTTGCTGCCGATAAGCAAAGCGCCTACTTCACTCATGTAGATCAATTGGGTGACCGACAGCGCCGCAATCACAAAACGTGTCATGTCGGCTTCTATGCTGGTGGCCAGAATCGAGGGGATAAACATATCGGCAAACCCAACGACTATAGTCTTGGAGGCCTGTGTTGCTTCGGGGATTTGCATCAATTCCAGCAGCGGAATAAAAGGCATGCCAAGATAGTCAAATACCGGGGTGTATTCGGCGATGACCAAAGCTATGGTGCCTATTGCCATTACGACAGGGAGTACCCCGAAGATCATATCGATGACATTCTTTACCCCCTCGGAGAGCACCTTGAATATACCGCCGGTATTGGCTGCCTTGGTGAGCGCCAGTTCCAGCCCCCAGGACAGGGAGTTATGGCCTTGCGGCAGTGACTCATCATCTTTCTGCCTGGGGCTGCCATCAACATAGAGATCTTTTTTGCGTGACAGCGGCGGCAACTTGGGCACAACTATGGCGGCAACAATACCGGCCAGACAGACGGTCAGGTAGAAGGGCACAAACATTGCCTGCAGTTTCACTTGAGTGAGCACCACAAGGGTAAAGGTGATAGAGACTGCCGAGAAGGTGGTGCCGATAACCGCCGCTTCACGTTGGGTATAGAAGCGGTTTTCATACTGCTTGCTGGTGAGCAGAATACCAACGCTACCATCCCCGAGCCAAGAGGCCATACAGTCGATGGCGCTGCGTCCCGGCAGGTTAAATACCGGTCGCATCAATTTGGTCAGTAAGGTACCGAAGAGTTCCAGCAGGCCAAAATTGAGCAATAAAGGCAGGAACATACCGGCAAAAAAGAACACACAGAAGAGTAGCGGCAGCAGGTCATTCATTACCAAGGCGCCGGTGGAATCGGCTCTGAGTATCTCAGGGCCAACCTGGAAGAAGGTCAGGCAGATAAATATTGCTCCCAATACTCTAACCAAGAGCCAGGCAGGGCTGATATTCAACAGAGAGTTAAGAAACTTGCTGTGGCGGACGAAGCCGGGACGAAGGAGCTTTACCAACACACTGGCAGTGGCCATAAATACCACTATCGCGCAAATTATGCCGGTCAGATAATCATTGAGCAAACCCTTGAGTTCACCGGCCAACACAGCTACAGGGATCGTCAGTTCGTTGTTATAACTGATAGGTGTCATAAAGAGTAAGACACCGAGCAGGGATGGCACCAGGAAGGTGAGTATAGTTGCTATGTTGCGGGGTTGTTTTTCGTTTGCCACGTTTGTTACACCCTGAATTTACACTAATGAATGAGTAAAAAGTTACTCGCCAGGGGCAATATTGGCTTTGGATGCATTTTCATTCAGCCAGCCCCAGAATTTAAGGGGGCAAGATTACCCCCTTAATGCGGCTATGTAAATTCATTCGCTGTCAGTTCTGTCTCTTTGATCACAACAGCATAGTTATTAGCAGTCTTTGCGTAATTATTGTTTGAGCAGTTCCTAATAAAAAAGTCTTCAAAAATAAATAGTTAAATAATTGTTGCTCGAGTCAAGTCCAGGATTGAGCCTTAACCGAAGGTTTGTCTCAGATTCAATGACCTGTCGGCACTGGCCTTTAATTGCAATACGGCGTGCTCTACTTGACCTAGGGCAGAAACGTTGTCACGGGTGGCGCCATGAATCATCTGGATGCCACTTGCTATTTCCTGTACCACTTGCCCCTGCTGAGTGGCTGCCACGGCATTTTGTCTGGCGAGATCGTGTATTTCACTCATTCCCTGGTTAACTGTGTTGATGGACTCTACTGCCGATAATGCTTCGGTTGCACATTTCTGTGCTTGGTGTCTACTGGCTTCCATCTCAGTGGCCCACTTGGTCAGCATGCTGAACATAGTCTCTATGCTGGCTGAAATGCTTTTGGTGGACTCTTGGGTTCGAGCCGACAAGGCTCTGACCTCGTCGGCGACTACGGCAAAACCGCGTCCCTGTTCACCGGCTCTGGCTGCTTCTATGGCTGCATTGAGGGCCAGCAAGTTGGTTTGATCGGCAATGGCATCGATTTCCGACATGGCATTGGCAACTTGCTGAGCTTCATCGTTCAGATGCTTGGCATTGGAAGCCGCCCTGGCAACATCATCGGCTAGGTGGAGAATATGTTTGCTGTTCTGATGCATCACATCCCGGCTTTGACGACAGAGGCCATAAGCCTCATCTATACGGCCAGAAGTAGCCTGAGTATTGTCGGCTACCTCACTGATTGTGGCGTGCAACTCTTCGATAGCGCTGGCAATTTGATGCATCTGTTGCTGCTCCAGATCCATGCCGACTCTGGCCTGCTCGGTGGCCACCACCAACTGAGCGGCAATATCATTGGTTTTCAGAGCTTGATCCTGAGTCCTGCCCAATACGCCTTGAAGCATGGCAGCTTTACGTTGTAACTGGAATTCGAGCACAGATGAGGTGTCTTGCCCGGCATAGATGAAGCGACTGATAGAGTCGTACTCTTGCTTGAGTGTCATCAGTCGGGCGGGAATACGAAAGGCTTCGTCATAGAAGATTGCCAGATTGAGCGCCATCAATATGGCCCCGGCCAACATCACTCCCAATCCCCAAATATAACCACAGAGTAGCAGACCAGCCCCAGCCATCAGTGCTGAAAGCAAGCGTTTTTGTGTCAGCGTCAGTGGATCTTTGACTTCTTTCCCTTGGTTCAGACGGTGGTAAACTTTGATGGCCCGCTTAACAGTCTCTTGGCTGGGCTTAACCCTGACGGATTGATAACCAATGATTTTTCCCTGTTCAAAGATGGGGGAAACGAAAGCATCGACCCAGTAAAAACCACCATCCTTACAACGGTTTTTGACCAATCCCCGCCAGGATTGGCCCGCCTTGAGGCATTGCCACATTTCGGCAAAGGCTGCTTTGGGCATGTCGGGATGGCGAACCATGTTGTGGCTGTGGCCCAATAGCTCGACTTCAGAGAAACCCGAGATCTTGGCAAAGGCAGGGTTGACGTAAGTGATAACGCCGCGAAGATCTGTGGTGGAAATGAGTTCGTCGGTGGATTGCAGACAGACTTCCCTGTCCGTAGTGGTGGAATTCCTTGTGGACATCTTTATTCCGGCTCAGAGTTAGTGGCCCTATGTTGATTCAGGCCTTATTATCGTTTTAAGTGTGATAAGCATAACATTTTTGTGGTTATTGGGGGGAGGGCTTTTTTGACAAATCTTTTAGGAACCAGTATTTGCATATCATTGATATGAATACTAATTGTAAAATTCTGTGGTCAGTGTTTTGGCCGGGATAAAACGCTATAAATAAACTGGCTATCGGCTGACTACAGTGGAATCTGCTGGTGCATTTTTGCCCTTGGACAAGCCATGTCAATTTCCGTGGCTGTCATCATCTTGACGATTAGAATCAATATCATCAATTAGTTGCTGAATAAGCCAGGGGCCAACGAACCGGAATCTATACTCTGGTGCCAAAATGCAATAATTCGACCGGGAGCGACTTTTGTTGTTTAAACTCGGGTAAATAAGCGATCAGTAACGCAAAAAGACCTTGCCCGGACTTTAAAAAAAATCTGGAGCATGTAAGTTAGACTGCAGAAACCTAATCCGGGGCAAACACTGGCATGTTAAGAAGACAGAGACTGGCAAGAATGGCGTTGAGCTTTGGTTTGCTGGGACTCTTTGGACTGCTGCTGGGCCTGGGGTTGGTTATCTTGGGCTATCAGAGTGGCGATGGCCGGGGCTTCAGTTTACTCAATCACAGTTTGAGTGAATTGGGCAGTTATGGTCATTCATCTTTGGCAGTGGTTCTTAATGGTGGTCTGTTCTTTGGCAGCCTGAGTTTGGTACTCTGCTGGTTGTTTATCCTGCAGCTATCTCGCCAATTGAGTGGTCATCTTCTTTATCTCAGTTTGACTCTGACCTGTATGGCGCTCGCCGGGGTGGGCTTATTTCCGGTCAATGTCTATCATCTCCACACTATGATGTTGAAGTGGTTTTTCATCTTTGGCTGTATCAGCGTAGGTTGCTATCTAATTTATCTAGTACAACGCCCCTTTGTCGCGGCCACCTTATGGACCTTAATCCCGGCGCTTATCAGCGGCATCAGTTTGGGCGCTTTTCTGTTTTTGCCATATCTGGAACTTGGTATTACCGAGGGAGACAATCCTTTTTACTATGAGTTGGTGCTGCAATTACCGCGCCCCGACTTTTGGTTGCCGGCGGTGCTCGTATGGCTGGGACTCGGCAGTTTTATGCTCTGGGTCCTGTGTTTGCTGCTGTGTACAAAAGAGGCTCCCGATGAACAGGAGCCTGTTGAACATCCATATTAAAAGCCCAAACACGAGCTTGCGTAAGATTTTGATTTAACGTCTATAGACCATGCCTGGCGCGCCGTGCCAGTATCCATTACAGGCTTCATTGCTCGTTTCGGCGTCGACTTCACTCCCTGCATCTTGCCGTAAAGATTCCGCCAGAGCGATAGAATCATGGCCATCGGGTGATACCCTGAACCAGTCAACGCCCAAACGTTTCATTTCTGGAATATCCCGTCTGAGATCGCAGCGGCCTGCCGATTGAGTCTGGATACCGTTGAGTCGCAATAGCGGCTGTTGCTCCTGGGTTTGTGCGACCAGGCCTTTGGGGTGCTGGATGCATATTGTCTGACAGTCATCTTTCGCCAGTCCCCGATGGCGGGCAGTGAAACAGCGGGCCGAGTGGGCCAAGGGCAGATAACCATAGCCCAATAACTCGACTTCAAAGCTTGGTGCGGGAGTAGTGACTTTCTGTAGCCAAGTCTTTGACAGCTCAATGGGCATCACAAAGCGCTGCATGCCCCATTGGTGCAGTTTGTCCAGGCTGGCTCTGTTGTAGTTATTGATACTGGCGCCACAGACAAAGGGCAGTCCCTGTTCTCGCGCCATACCTACGGCGGCCATATCGTTGGCTTCAACCATAAATTCGCCATTATCAAGTTGTTTCTTAAGCTCTTTAAGCTCGGATTGTGCTTCTATCAAGGCCAAGGTTGACAGTACGATCTGTTTACCGGCGTCTTTGAGTTCATGGGCCAGGGCCAGATAATCGGCAAACTTCATCTGCCTGCGGCGGCTGCAAACGGCTTCTCCCAGATAAATCAGTGGAATAGTGCTGTCTGCTACTTCACGGTAAAAGGCTTGTACCTGTGCTTTAGGCCAGCAATAAAGCAGCGGGCCAAGAGAAATATTCATAGAAAACTTCCTATTGCCAGCTGCGCTCGTAGGCACCCAGCGTAGTGGTTTGTCCCTCGGATACTTTGGCCAGTGCGGCATGCCATTCTGGTTTGGATTGGAACCGCTCAGGCGCATTCTGATAGGTGTCCAGTGCCTGGCGCCAAACCCGGGTAACTTGTTCCACATAGGCGGGGCTGCGTTGGCGACCTTCAATTTTGAGCGACACTATGCCAGCCTGAGCCAGTTCCGGCAGTAAGTCCAAAGTATTGAGGCTGGTGGGGGATTCCAGCAAGAAGCCTGGCTGGCTGTCTTCTTCGGTCAGATATCGTCCCTTACATACCACAGGGTAGCCCATCTGTTCATTCAACCCCGAGCTGTCAATCAAGACTTCGTTGAGACGGGTCTGGCGACAGCCTTGATTTTCCTGCCAGCGCACATGTTTTGCCGGTGAGCAGGAACCTCCTGAGTTGGGAGATTCCCCGGTCACATAAGAAGATAATTGACAGCGTCCTTCGGCCATAATGCATAGACTGCCGAAGGCGAACACTTCCAGGTCAACCGGGCTGGCTTTGGCGAGATCCTTGACCTGCTTGATGGAAAGCACTCTGGGAAGTACGGCGCGCTCAATGTTGAATTCTCGCTTATAGAGCGACAAGGCGCCGATATTGGTGGCGCTGGCTTGTACCGACAAATGCAACGGCAGGTGAGGGTAGTGATTATGGGCATAATCCAGCAGCGACAGATCGGCCATGATCAGCCCATCAATATCTGTGTTGGCGGCCAGATCGACGGCTTGATACCAGCGTTTCTCTTCACCCGGCTGCGGAAAGGTATTAATAGTCAGATACAGTTTGCGCCCTTGTGACTTTACTTCTTTGGCTGCCTGTTGCAGCTTGGTCGGTGTGAAGTTCAACCCGGCAAATGAGCGGGCGTTGGTATCGTCTTTCAACCCCAGATAGAGGGCATCGGCGCCGGCGTTGAGAGCGGCCTTGAGTGAAGCCAAGTTCCCGGCCGGACACAGGAGTTCCATGTTAACTTTCTCCCTAATTGCAAACAAAGCAGCAGTTTATCGACCTTTGGATCTCATAGAGTTGATATAAAACAGGTTTATAACCATAAAACTTAGTTAGACTGCCAGAGTTTGGGCTTTTTTATCAGGAGTAACTCAAGATGCGCACGGCTTTAGCCGCCAAGGCGGCGCGCGATATTCTCACCCTGGCTCCCAAGTTGGCCGGGAAACCGCTGAATTTGGTTCCTTTCACTATCAAGGCGGGTGTACTGCAACAGTTGTTGGCGGTATTGCTTAGCGAGCAGGTTCAGGATGGCGAGTTGGATTTTCTTGAAGACCAATGGGTTGGCGTCCGGGTCGAGGATATGGAATTGGCATTTGAAGTCAGCTTCAAACAGGGCTTCAAGGTGCGACCTTTTACGGCTCCGGAAGTCACTTTCAGTGCCAATAGCGCCGAACTCTTGCTGGTGGCAGCCGCCAAAGAGGATCCGGACACTCTATTCTTCCAGCGCCGACTGAGTATAGAAGGCGATACCGAATTGGGACTCGAGGTTAAAAACTTGCTGCTTGGCATAGATGTTCAAAGTATGCCAAAGGGGTTAAAACTAGCGCTGGATAAATTGGCTAATATGCTGACCACGCTTCTGCAAAGTTCACAAGCATCGCCTCAATGGGCCTGACAAGCAGTAAAATAGAGACATAAAAAAAGCGACCCATTTGGGTCGCTGTCAGAGTTCAATCTAAACTCTGGATGGTGCGCTAGAAACCATCTTGAAGGGAGGATAATGATGAAACACTCGGTTCACTAATTCTGACTACCGATTTTTCCGCGAGTTCCCGCACCAAGCAAAATAATTCATTTTATTTGTTTCATTCCGAACAGTAGATTCCAGAAAAGTCTGCCATATTATGATGTTGCAGTGAGTTTGACTCAGTCTTTTCATTTTCTTGAATGGCAATATTGGCATCAACTATTTATTTACCTGGGTGAGTTGAGCAGCAGGATAAAAAAATGGCAACCCAAGGGGCTGCCATATAAGGTCGTACAAAACTAATTCGTACAAAAAGTCGTGCAAAGAATGAAAACCCGCTGCGCTAGCGCCGGGCTCCCATCCAAGGGAGGTGATGATGAAACACTTGAAAAAGGTT
>NZ_JBKORF010000053.1:0-111458 GCF_047314685.1 Shewanella sp. BJSY2023SW001 | reverse complement strand
TGTAGTTGATACCTTTGGCTGAGACCATTTGCTGTCCCAGGTTATAGCTGAGCGGGTAACGGCCATTGTGGATGACATTGCCGCGGGTATCGTACTGATAACCATAAGCGTAGGCACCGCTCAATTTACTCAACTGATTCAGGTTGTTATAGCTATAGCCTATGTTGACGTTATTCAGTGTGCGGCTGAGGATATTCCCCTTACCGTCGTAGGTATAACGACCTGTACCCCAGCGGCCATCGGCACTGAGCAAGCGGTCAACACCGTCGTAAACCAGATTGTCAATATCATTGTTTCTGTCCACCCAATCGATGAGGCGAACCAGGTTGTCGTTGCCATCGTAGCTGGGGTCGAGTTTGTTCTTTATCACGCCGCTCTTGCTGTCGGTGAGCAAATCGATTCGGCCACTGGTATCCATCTCGACATTGCGAACAATGCCATTCCCGAATGTAAATTGTTTCACCTGGCCGTTGGGATGATAACTCACGCCTGTGACATAACTGCCGGCCTTGGTCGCTTGCCCCAAGGCATTGGGAGCAAAATCAACCAATGCACCTGATGGGTACTTCAATGAACTGACGGCTCCCAGATTGTTGTATTCCCAATCCAGTACGAAAGACTTGCCGTCCAGACTCAGGGTTTCTTTATCGATTGCATTTTGGCTGTTGTATAAGTAGCTCCAGCTGATATTACCGGCAGTCAAGGCTCTCAGATTGCCGTTGGCGTCGTAGTTGTAAGTTCTATCCGGTGTAGTATCCGGGAAATTTTCGGTTCGCAATTGCCCCAAATTATCGTAGCCCAGCAACGTTTTGTGGCTGGCCGGGACTGACGCGGCATCACAACTGGTACTGCTGCCATTGGTGCCCAGGGCCCGCCATATCTGTTGACGCTGGGCATTGTAACCATAAGCCGTAATACCGGTTTCGGGGCGAACAGACTTACACAACTGTTGATAGTTGTCGTATAGCCGTTTTTCGGTGATATTGCCCTGACGAATTGAGGTAACTTGTGCAAATTCGTTGTAATCCAGGCTGACATCATCAGTGTTTGGAGCTTCAATCAACAGTGGTTTGTCATAGGTCGGTTGACCATAGGCCAGATAGGTTGTAGTGGTGGTATTTCCTTCACTGTCCGTAACGGCTACTTTGTTTCCGGCCAAATAGTCGCGGCTACTGCTGCTGTTATCACTGGTACGCGTTTGAGTGACTATTCGCCCCAAGGCATCATATTCTGTTGCCATTCCCACCCGGCTGGCGGCATTGCTGCTTGGGAAGCTTGCCAAGGTTTGACGGTTTTCATGGTCGTACTCAAAGGCCTGATAACGCGTTGTTGCCCCATTGGCGATATCCCGCTCCCGGGTAAATACCGGGCGCAACAGTGCATCATGGTAAACCCGTTTTTCGTAATTCCCTTGGCTGATACTTTGACGCAAACTGCCCGCTACTATCCCACTGCCGGAAATACCGTCATTGGCCGTTGTGACCGTTGCATAACTGATAACTTTGTCTGCCCACTTGGGATCGGCATAGTCGATTTTGGTTAGCCAACCAATAGGGTTGTAACTGTAGGAGACCTTATTGCCATTAAAGTCGGTCACGCTCTTGGTGGTGCCATCCGCATTGACTTCCAGCAGGGCCACCATGGTGTTGGCGGTACTGCCGTTGACCGTCGTGCAACCATTGGTGGTGGCGCAGGGAAGCGTTATCTTGCGCGCCTTACCGCGGTAATAGTTTTCAAACTTCTCGTAGCGGTTTGAACCGTTATAACTGGTTTGGAGTAAATTGCCGTCTGTATGATAAGTGTTTGTGGATATGTGTTTCCCTGCAATCCAACTACGGTAAACTTGACCGATCCCATTTCCCGACGTGTAAAACTCTTGCCGATTGGCTTCTTTCCAGTTCACGCCATCACGGGAAACCATGACTCCAGCCGGTACGTTAAGCAGATTGATCGCCGTATTATGGTGATATAAATTTTTGTAATACAAAGTATCACCTTGTGAAGATGAATGCTCTTTCATTATCAAAGGAGCTTCATAGGTATTAAACGATACAGTCTCAGTCAAATAGTTTGTTGTGGTAGAACTTTCTCTTTGTTTGTTAATAATTTTCTTTTCCAATACTCTTTGAGAAGAAGTGTAATCGTTGTAAACATTGCTTTTTCCTCGATATTTACCTTTTTGCTTGGTATATTCTCGATGCGAGATTAACTCGCCAGAAGCACTTACAATTCTTTCAAACAGTAAACTCTGCTCACTCCAGTCGAAACGTCTTGAAAAATACATTTCTTGCTTATCACCTATTGGTGATTTTATAGTCGTGCGCTTAAGATCTCCTATATCAACGGATGGAAAGTCTGCCGCATCAAGGCCATAAATGGCATGTTTTTCCTCTCCTTGGAAGGCCCCTATGTTACGGGAGTATGAGTAATCCCATGTTAGAGTTTTTCCTTCTAGGTCAATTAACTGTTTTTGAGTGAGGGAAAACATGGCGCTACATTTTGGTATATAATAACCAACCATATTTTGAGGCCATCTATTGGGGTTGGGTCTGGGAATTTTGGGGACTTCGGTTCGGCCATGATAAGTTTCTGATAGTACAAATTTGCCTTTCATCCCATCAGGGTGAATCATTTCAATAAAAGGACCGGAATATACAGCCGGACAAAAACTGGTCATGGGTGCCTGTGTATGTTCCCCCATAACTCTGGGGTTCCAAAAGTTATTACCTGGTTGGTTTGCCGTCTTTTCATGCTTGAATAGCCAAATTTTCCATCAGGCTGAGTCACTTTATTGAGAGTTGCTATTCCGTTAAGATCATAAGCGTAGTTATAAGTTTTTCCTGCATGGCTTGCACTTGAAATATATCCCAAAGAGTTATAGCCAAAGCTTATTTTTCGACCATCATTAGCCTCGATGGTTGTTATTTTACCTCCATTGTATGAGTACTTTACCCAATTCCCACTTCTATCTTCTATTTTACTCACCAACATAAAAATAGTGAACTTGTTTACTAAAACACCAGGGGAAGAAGTTGAATCTGGTAAAGTTGGTGGCGGACAAGGATTATATATTCCACAAGGTTGAGAAGGAGTACTGGGATGATACTCCATTTCTTTAATGCTTTTAACTCTTTTTTCTACGTCGAAATAGTAAATAATACCACTATCATCTACAACCTTAAATCCTTCATGTCCATTTGGAGTATTATAACAAGAGATAGAATAGTCATTTGCAGTGATTTTTTTACCATTTGAGTCAAGTAGAATTTTCTGTGAGCCTTTTCCTGGGATAGATATTGAATCCCCACCCCAATAATCTCTTTCTCTAACATGAGCAGTTCCAGCTCCACTTGTGATGGTAAATCCATTGCCACTCAGATCAGAAGAACAAGCGGTTCCCCTTAACCAACCATTGAATTGGCGGGTAGCAGAGCCACTAGTCTCGGGTGTTTTACCTTTTTCCGAAACAAAGGACGATCTAATATGAGGTACTTGTAAGCTCCAAGATGCAAATTCCCTAGAGTCTGAAAACCAACTATCGGGCCCGGATAATACCCTTACTAATTGCACAGGAAGTTTACTATTACCAGGAATGTTAATGTCTGTTTGGGTAAAGCTAATTCCTCCCATAGCGGGATCGAATTGATCTCCCAATAACCCAGTCGTATGGGAAGCCAAGTTAGGCTCTATATTGAAAGTATCGATGAGATCTATACCCACTCTATCGGCATAAGGTGACACCGCTGTTGAGGCTTGGATCTCACATGCATAAAAATTGATACTCATGGTGAGAAATACCAAGAATGACGTCCTTTTCATAACAACTCCACTTCCATTGAATCATTAATATTTGCAACCTTACTTAATAGGTATCAAAAAGCTACCATCCTGCAAATCATTTGATTACATTTTGTTTTGCACTTGCAACTTAAAAGTAAATCAAGCTCTATGTAACGTACATTATGTGGTTTTGTTTGCTATATCCGTACCGTACTCTGTATGGGGTGCTTGTGGTAAAACAAGCTGTTATAAACCCATCCATAGGCGCTCGACGAAAACATCTGACTTACAGGGACGCAGGAAATACAAAATCTGTCAGGAACAAAATTAGACCCTGTTTTCGACGGTCACAGTTCCACCTGTGCCTGGAATTAAGCGTATATCTGCAGATCTCTCAAATGTTTCACAAGCTACTCAGTGCCAAAAGAACTGCCCTGTCACCCTCAATATCGCCGAGATCCATTAACGCAAATAACATGGCCAGCGGTGAGTGGGCTTATGGGCGTGAGCCAAGGATGGCGAGCAGACCTTATCCATGGATGAATTTGGATGCCAAAAGCAACGCCAGTCGAATCCAGAGCGAGTATCACCTCGCGGACGAGCTAGCGTGTGTGAAACAGGATGTTGAGCTGGCTCAGAGTCACATAGATGTGACTCTGAGCGTCTGAAGCGATAGTTATTTGCACCATTAGGCCGCCACAGCGGCTATCAACTTCGCCCAAGAGCAATGCATGAACCAGCGCTAAACTCAGCTGCCGAATCAGGGATTCGACAGCATTTCTCAGGCTGTGCCGCCGACCGTCAGACGGTCCAGTTTAAGCGTTGGCTGCCCAACCCCGACCGGGACACTCTGGCCGTCTTTGCCGCAGACGCCGACGCCTTTGTCGAGTTCAAGATCTGTACCCACCATGGAGATCTGCCCCATGGCTTCCGGGCCGTTGCCTATCAGGGTCGCGCCCTTCACCGGACTGGTGATCTCGCCGTTTTCAATCAGGTAGGCTTCAGAGGCCGAGAACACAAACTTACCCGAGGTGATATCCACCTGACCGCCACCGAAGTTGGGGGCGTAGAGGCCTTTTTTCACCGACTTGATGATATCGGCGGGCGCCGACTCACCGGCCAGCATATAGGTGTTGGTCATCCGCGGCATAGGCAAGTGAGCATATGATTCGCGGCGGCCATTCCCGGTGGGCTTTTGCCCCATCAGGCGGGCATTGAGCTTGTCCTGCATATAGCCCTTGAGAATGCCGTTCTCAATCAGCACTGTCTTGTGCGCCGGGGTACCTTCATCATCTATGGTCAGCGAGCCACGGCGGTTTTCCAACGTGCCATCGTCCACCACAGTGACCAACTTGGAGGCCACCTGCTGGCCAATCTTACCGCTGAAGGCGCTGCTGCCCTTACGGTTGAAGTCACCTTCCAGACCGTGGCCAACCGCTTCATGCAACAAGACTCCGGGCCAACCTGCGCCCAGAACCACAGGCATTTCACCGGCAGGGGCGTCTATCGCCTTTAGGTTGACCTGCGCCTGACGCACGGCCTCGCGGGCAAAGGCAAAACACATGGGCAAGCCGTCATCAGCGGCAGCCATCAGGGTTTGATAGTGGTGACGACCACCACCACCGGCGCCGCCCCGTTCACGGCGGCCGTTTTCTTCGAGGATCACCGAGCAATTGAAGCGGACCAGCGGCCGGATATCCGCCGCCAGAGTACCATCGCTGGCAGCTACCAGTATCTCTTCATGCACCCCGGCCAGGCTGACCACCACTTGAATGATGCGGCTATCCAGGCTGCGGATATAGGCATCCGCTTCCTTGAGCAGGGCAATTTTACGGCCCTCTTCCAGTGCCGCTATCGGATCTTCACTCAGATACAGCGCCTTGGCGCCGCGGCGCTTCCAGGCCTGAGTTTGATAGCTGCCCCCAGTCTGGGCTATGCCTCTGGCGGCATCGGCGGCGGCAGCCAAGGCTTTGGGGGTTATCTCATCGGCGTAGGCGAAACCTGTCTTTTCACCACTGATGGCTCGGACACCGACACCGCGCTCAATATGAAAACTGCCTTCCTTGACTATGCCATCTTCCAGCACCCAGGTTTCATGACGGCTGCCCTGAAAATAGAGATCGGAAAAATCCACCTGGTGTTGGTGGATTCGCTCCAGGTAAGTTTGCAGATCGTCGAGGTGCAGTCCCTCTTGCAGTAAACTCTGTCCCACTTGGGTTAAAAATGGCATTGGGTCTCTCTCAATCCGGCCCTGTGGCCTTGTTGGTTATTTCCGCTTGCCGTCGCCCAGTTGCGGCGGCAAAAATCTATTGTGTGTCTCTACGGGCATGGCGCTGCGCACCCGCGCTAACTCGGCCTTGTCCAAACGCGCCTGCACCCAGCCTGTGCCTTCGGCCTTCTGCGCCAGAATACGTCCCCAAGGGTCGACTATCATGCTCTGGCCCCAGGTCTCGCGGCTTCCTTGATTATGCTGGCCCCATTGCGCCGCCGCCAGTATAAAACACTGGGTTTCTATCGCCCTGGCTCTGAGCAGCACTTCCCAGTGCGCCTCGCCTGTCACCTTGGTAAAGGCCGAGGGCAAGGCGATAATCTCGGCTCCTTGCAAACGCAGCGCCCGAAACAGATCTGGGAAACGCAGATCATAACAGATAGCCAGGCCGATGCGGCCAAAAGGGGTATCCACCACGCTTATCCGCTCACCCGGGCAAAAGGTATCGCTCTCACTGTATTGGCCTGTACCGTCGGTCACTTCCGCGTCAAACAGATGCAGCTTGTCGTAGTCGCCGAGTACCTGCCCCTGATCATTAAACAGATAACAGCGGCTGTAAACCCGGCCATCGCCACTGGCTACCGGAATAGAGCCGGCCAGCAGGAATACCTGAAACTGGGTGGCAAGTTCGGCCAAGCGCCGTTTGAGCGGGCTTTGCCCAGGCTCACCGGCCCAGGCCAACTGCATGCTCTCATGGCCGCCGAACAGCAGGCTGCACTCGGGCAGCACCACGAGTTGGGGTTCATTGTCTTGGCGGGGAAGAGTCTCAAGCTGCGAGACGATAAATTGCAGGTTCTGTTCCGGCTCGCGGCAACTCTGACACTGTAGCAGACTGACTTGCATGTTCGACTCCCTGTTTCACTGGCACTTCTGTCTTGGGTTCTCGCAGCGATTTGAGCGGCAGCGGCGTGACTTTATCGGTTTGAGGCAAAGGTTTTTCAGCCTCAGCGCCACCCTCTTCAACAGCCCTCACTGGGTTACTGTTAAGCGCTTTGGCTTTGTTAAGCGCTTTGGCTTTGTTATCCGCCTTGGTTTGATCTCCTTGGCCTGCATCCGTGGCCGCAGGCTCATCGTCCTGTACTTGAGTCTGGTCTTTCTCAGGCGCCGACTTGGGTTGCCGTGGCAATACAGACTCAGGGATCTCTATCTCTTTGCTCTTTCGCTCCAACTCTTCCAGCTTGGGGTCTGACATGGTGCCGGTCAAGCGGAAACGTATCTCTGAAATAATCTCAATCACGGGTTCCAGCACCTTGGTCAGGGCAAAAGCCCCCAGGCCCATGGTCCAGGCGCTGGTACTGAGCAGTACAACAGTCGGCACGCTGGAGGCCAGTTGCGGCACAAAGCGAATATCATAGTTGAGGCTCTCGGTAACCAGATCGGTATAGCCGCGCACCTTCATGTTACCGGCAATGGCGTCCATCTCGGTATTGGTGGTCTTGAGCACCCCGTTCTCCAGGGTCAGATCGCCGCCAAAGGAGTTGTAATACAGGCCCTTGCCAAACACATCGGTAAAGTCCAGTGACAACTTGCGTAAAAGCGAGTCCAGACTAAAGAGAGAGAAGATCCGCGCCCCCTTGTCACTGAGCTGTTCGATATGCCCCTTGCCGAGATCGAACCTCACTTTACCGCTGAGACTCTCCAGATTAAACGCCAGCGGTGCACCCAGCCAGTTGAGCTCGGCCTTGACCTCCAGCGGCGAATCTTTCACGCCTGGATCCAGTCCCAAGCGAGTAGCCAACAGATCAAATTTATCTCCCTTGAGATTGAGTTCAACCTGGGTCCGGTTGTTACCGTCACGGCTCAGCCATTCACCCTTACCCTGCAAACTGGCATCATCGCTGCTGAGCGCCAAGGTCTGGATCTGATAGCCCGTCGCCGACGGGCTAGCTTGCAACAACAAACGCCCCAGTGCCATATCCTGATAGCGGAAATCATCCACCTCCACCGCCAGCGGCGGCAGGTCACTGTCCTGAGGCAGATTGGTTTCAGGCTCGGGCTCGGATTGCGCTTTGGACTCAGGCTCAGCCGTTATCGGATTCAGGTACAGGCGCGAGGCCACCAGCTTCAATCCTTGACTGTACCAATCCGGGTAGATCTCTACCCGACCGGCAAACTCCGGCGACAGTCCCTCTATCTGCCAGGCATGCTCTCCGGGGCGGGCACTGAGTTGCAACTCGGTAAAGCGCTGCCCCAGCAGCTCGAGCTGTTTCACTCTGGCCTCTATCCCCTTGAGCGGCGGGAAAAAAGCTTTATCTGCTGCAATGCTTGTGGTACCGGCCGTGCTCTCGGTTTGAGTCGCGGCTTGAACTGGGTTTTGGCTCTCGGCAGCAGCCTTTTCGTCATGGTTGCCACTGCCGACAAAGGCATTGATCAACGGCTGCCACTGGGCAAAATCCACCTCATCCAGGGCCAGCCGTAAGTGACCATCCTGTTTTTGCAACTGATCACCGCTGCGATAGAGGCGCCCCAGCAGCAGGTCATAGTGTTTCAGACCCTTACCTGAGTCGGCATCAAAGCCACCCCAGAATTCGGCCTTATCCCCCAGACGCACGCCCAGGGAGCTGGTCTTGTTGTCACCAAGCAGCTCGGCCTTGAGCGTCAGCGCCTGCCCGGGCGCCTTTTGATAAGGCGGCGGCAGCAGCAACTCCGTCTGCTTGAGATCGGCATTAACATTGGCTTGAATTCGATAGCCTATCTCATCAAAGATCAGCTTCAAATTCCCCTGCCAATCCAACGCGCCCTGATAAAAATCGCTGAGAGGGTTGTCCAGCTCGGACGGCAAGTTGGCGAGGTTCCACTGACCCTTGAGCCTGGCATTGAGTCCCATATTCTGGTTAACCTTGCCGGTATCAAAACCAAACTGCAACGGCTGGCCAAACAGGCTGGCACTCAAGCCTTCGCCCTTGACCACCTCATTATGAAAACTCACCTTGCCGCTGACTTTATCCAGCAGCACCCCGGGCTCACGAATATAAATCGGCACCCCGGCGAACTGGACATCACCAAGGATTTGCGCCTCTTCACCGTCATAGAGCGGAATACTGAGATCCAGCTTACCGCTGACAGGCCCCTGAACCTGCACCACATCCAGGGTGATACCGACACTGTCTTTAAGCGGCGAGCGCTGCAACACCTCGGTGGCATCCTGCCCTTGAGTCGCCAGTTGCGCCTCAACCCGCAGCAGACTCTGGTGATCCATCTTGGGGATATAGACATGGGCGCCATCGGCCGCCACATTCAACAGCTTGCCCTTGTTGACCCAGAGATCCATCCGGGCATTTTCAAATAGCGCCTTGAGACTCAAGTCGGTCACCGCCGGCCAATCCGGCTGGAAGGCATATTCGGCGTGGGTCAGATTGAACCCTGCCTGAAACACCCCGGAATGATCCTGATAAGGAAATCCGGCCAACTCACCGTGCCAGACCACGGCGGCATCATCGCTGCGACCGGCCTTGATGGCGCCTTCCAGATAATCGGCCAGTGACTCACCCATGGCATGGCGCGGGAAATAACGCCCGGCATTGGCGGCGTTGAGCAGTTTGACCCGGGAAGACAGCGCCAGGTGTGGCTTGTCGGCCAGCAGCAAACGCATAGAGGCGTCCAGGCTGATGTCGTCATTGCCCAGATGCAGTGCCGGCACCATCAGCGCCTGACTATCGAGCGAGAAGCCCAGCTCAAAGGCATCGGCGCGAAAACTGAGCGGCGCCTTGAAACCGTCGCCAAAGTCCAGTTTATAGTCCTGGGTAGGCAGTGTTGCGCTGAGGAAGTTGTTCCGCCAACCCAGGGAGAGATCGATTGGCGTGCTGCCAGGGATGGACTCGGAAGGCTGCCAGCTGACCCGCTCCAGCGTCACTTTGGCCTGCAGTTCACCGTCCTTGGGCCGATAGATAGCCAAAGGCCCGAGCTTACCCTGAGGCTTGAGTTGCTGCCAGCTATAAAGGCCGTCCAAAGGCATGCCGGGAATCAGCGGCAACAGAGGTAACAGACTATCAAATTGCAGTTCATTGAGTTTGCCATAAAGTTCCCCGGCGGTTTCCATGGCATGGAACTCCAGCTTGGGCCAAGGCTTGTCATTGGTTGCCAGTTTGAGCTCACTGCTGTCCAGGCGCCAGCCGTCGGCTATGGGCTGCCAGGCAATCACACCGCCATCTATGGCAAATTTTTGTGGCTCGTCTCTGAGCGACCAGCGCAGCCAGCTGGGCAACAGCTTGATCACCCCGGATTCCAGGCCGCGGTTGGCAAAGCCTACCCAGGCCTCCAGGTTGACCACCCCCTCCAGCGGCAACTTGGCCTGGGGGTTATAAGGATTGGGTTGGCGTGAGGCCCACTTGCCAAGATCCAGCGACTGCGCCTGCAGATAGGCCTGGCCCTTGATACTATCTGGCTTGTAGCCATCGCCTTTGAGATCCAGCCTTAGAGTGAGTTGTTCGGTCGCCGTTGCCAGCTCATCCAGATAGAGGGCGCCGCGGCCCTGGTGCAACTTGCCGCTATTGCGCCAACTGAGGTCCCGCAGATGAATGGGGCGATAATCATGGCTGCTGGACAACAGCTGCACACTGGCATCGCGGATAGAGAAACGGTCCAACTGTTCCAGCAGCAAGGCATAGAGCCAGTCGATATTGGTGGCAGGAGCCGGCTTGCTCGCGGCCTCGGCTGCACCGGTCGATTTCTGCCCCAGATGATCCAGATCCAGCGCCAATTGCACCCCGTCGAAGATCACATCCTCCACTTGCGGGCCGGCGGTCATCAGGCTCTGCCAGAAATCCAGTTTGACATCGACCTTGTCGACCATGAGTGTCACCGGCAAACGCTCCTGCGGCGGTAACACCAAGTCCTCAACCGTCAGCGCCGGGCCGAAAGCCTGCCAACGGGCAGCCAGGCTGCCTATCTTGACCTCGACGCCATATTCGCGCTCAACATAGTTGGCCAGTTGCTGCTTGGCTTCATCCAGTTGCGGCAACAGCCCGCGGATGAGACTCACCATCAAGGCGAATAGTACCAAGGTCACGGCCAAGGTGCGCCAGCAATAGCGGCCGAGGGTTCGAGGGCAAAAAGACAGCCGCACTAGACCATCACCACATCATATTTACTCTGCACATACATGGGCTCGCAGTGAATGCGAATACGCTTGCCGATATAGACTTCGAGTTCAGCCACCAGGTGGTTCTCGTCATCGGACAGGCAGGCGTGTACCGCTGGGGCACAGTAAATCAGGAATTCATCGGCATCGTAGGTGCGGTTGAGACGGATGATCTCGCGGAAGATCTCAAAGGAAACGGTATCCACTGTTTTCATCGAGCCGGTACCACGGCAGGCAGGACACTCGCCACAAAGCACATGCTCCAGGCTCTCGCGGGTGCGCTTGCGGGTCATTTCTACCAGGCCGAGGCCGGAAAAACCTGAGATATTGGTTTTGACCCTGTCATTGGCCAGTGCCGTGGCCAGGCTGTTGAGCACCCTTTGTTTGTGCTCATCCTGCAGCATATCGATAAAGTCGATAATGATAATGCCGCCGAGATTACGCAGCCGCAGCTGACGGGCAATCGCCTGGGTCGCTTCCAGGTTGGTGTTGAATATGGTTTCTTCGAGGTTACGGTGGCCGACAAAGGCCCCTGTGTTAATGTCCACAGTGGTCATGGCTTCTGTCTGGTCGATGATCAAATAGCCGCCGGACTTGAGCTCCACCTTACGCTCCAGCGCCCGCTGAATCTCATTCTCCACATCGTAGAGATCGAAAATCGGCGCCGGGCCACTGTAGTGTTCTATCTTATCGGCAATGTCCGGCATGAACTCCTGGGCGAAATGCAGCAGCTCCTCGAAGGTGTGGCCCGAGTCCACCTGAATGCGATCGAGCTCGGCACCGACAAAGTCCCTGACAATTCGCACCGGCAAGGCCAAGTCCTGGTACAACAGCGTGGTCTTGGGTCTTTTGCGCCGCTCGCTGACCTTGGCCCACACCCGCCGCAGGAAAGCGGCATCCTGCGCCAGTTCATCCTCACCTATGCCTTCGGCCGCAGTGCGAATGATAAAGCCGCCGTCATCGTCGACAAAAGGCAGGGTAATTTTCTTCAGCCGCGCCCGCTCCTCTTCAGAGTCTATTCGCTGGGAAACCCCCACATGGCTTGAGCCCGGCATAAACACCAGGTAACGGGAAGGCAGGGTTATGTCCGTGGTCAGCCGCGCGCCTTTGGTGCCCAGGGGGTCTTTGACCACCTGCACCATGATGTCCTGGCCTTGACGTACCAGCTCGGCAATATCACGCACCACGAAGTTGCCCTTTTCCACATCGGCAACACACTCTGTGTGCGGCACTATGTCCGAGGCATGCAAAAAGGCCGCCTTTTCCAGGCCGATATCGACGAATGCCGCCTGCATCCCGGGCAAAACCCGACTGATCTTGCCCTTATAGATATTGCCCACCAGGCCGCGCTTCATACGCCGCTCGATATGCACTTCCTGCAGGACACCGTGTTCTACCAATGCGACTCGCGCTTCCGTGGGCGTCACATTGATCAGCAGTTCTGACCCCATCTTCCGCGGAGCCTTGCTATTGACTGTGCGACTGGTATTCACGATTTACCCTTGTTGGATGTTAATTCATTGATTTTATCGACTGGCGGGCGTTAAAGCTGCTAAAAATTCGTCAGTTTGTGTAAGCGAGCTTACAAACACCCGACCTTGTGCAACAGCGCCCGGGTTTCAGCCATGGGCAGGCCCACTACCGCCGAATAACTGCCTTCAATCTTGGCGACAAAGCTGCCACCCAACCCCTGAATGCCATAAGCTCCCGCCTTATCCATGGGCTCGCCCGAAGCAACATAGGCCTGAATATCGGCATCGCTCAAGTCGCAGAAGTACACCTGGGTGACCACCAAAGCCCTCTCAGTGCGCTTGCCATCGGTCAAGGCCACGGCGGTCATCACCTGATGACTGCGGCCACTCAAGCTCTTGAGCATGGCGCAGGCATCGGCCTTGTCCACGGGTTTACCCAAAATTCTGTCGCCCAATACCACTATAGTATCTGAGCCCAGCACTAGAGTATCAGACCCTTGCTGATGTTCAGGGTTCCCGCGCCACAGGGCTAAGCCCGCTGCCGCCTTCTCTTCGGCCAGACGGCTGACAAACTGCTCCGGGGTTTCCCCGGCTTGATGACTCTCATCGATATCGGCGGGCAGGATCTCAAAACCAAAGTTCGGATTTCCCAGCGCCAGCTGCGCCAAAAGCTCGCGGCGTCTGGGGGAGGCTGAGGCCAAAATCAGCGGCATATTAACGTACCTTGTAGTGGCGCCTGATGCGGCGCAGTATCCAGAAAACCCAGGGCCAAATAGCCAGGCTAGACAGGGAAGGCAGGAATAGCTCCAAGGTGAAATGCGCCCCCGAAACCACAAACTGGGCCCAGAAAATAATCAAATGATAGAAGCAGATCAGGCTGGCGATAACCAAAGACTGCTGCCACATGGGGAAGTTACGCAGCTTCTGAAAGTGCAGTACCACCACATAAATCACCAGGGAAATGGCCAGTGCGCGGATACCCAGGGTAGCTCCCAGTAGAATATCCAGCAGCACCCCCAACACCCAGGCGGTGAGAATATTGTATCTGTGGGGCAGTGCCACGGCCCAATAGATCATCACCAGCACCAGCCAATCGGGGCGCCAGGCGCTGAACATTTCCGGTACAGGCATGATCTGCAGCAGCATACCCAGCAGCAGGGTCAGCCATACCGCCAAACGGCCATTGGCATTTTCCAGGCTCATGATTCGGCTCCACTGTCGGCATCGGTTGCAGCCGGCTCTTGTGACTCGGGCTTGGCGCCGGGATGGTCTTCAGGCCAGATAAGCAGCAGATAACGGATTCGGTCCAGCGCCGCCAGCGGCTGCGCCGTGACCTTGAGGTAACTCTGGCCATCGTCCCGGGAAACCGAAATCACCCGCGCCACCGGATAACCTTCCGGGAAGCGGTTGCCAAGCCCAGAAGTCACCAGCAAATCGCCGACCTTGATGTCGGTACTCTTGGCCACGTGTCTGAGTTCTATCTCATCGAGTTCGCCTATGCCGTTGGCTATCAGGCGCACAT
The DNA here is from genome assembly GCF_047314685.1 of Shewanella sp. BJSY2023SW001. Taxonomy (NCBI): domain Bacteria; kingdom Pseudomonadati; phylum Pseudomonadota; class Gammaproteobacteria; order Alteromonadales; family Shewanellaceae; genus Shewanella; species Shewanella sp. BJSY2023SW001. The sequence goes on along the minus strand of NZ_JBKORF010000053.1, from coordinate 97,335 downwards.
CGTTGCGGGTAATGCGCACCGGCAAGCCGTGTTTGGGGTCTGAGAGCAGCAACACCCTGGCGGTGAGTTCGCTAACCTGTACCACTTGGCCGACAACCCCCTGGGCATCCACCACCGGCTGACCAACAAACACGCCGTTGCGGCTGCCGTGGTTGATCACCACATAATGATGGAAGGGGTCGCTGGCCACTTCCATCACCTCGGCCACCATTTTGCGCGAGTCCATATGCACCGGCGAGCCCAGCAGTTCACGCAGGCGTTGGTTTTCCTGGCGCAGGTGTTCAAAACGCTGCAGTCTTTCACTCATCAGCAGTTGCTGGCGCAAGAGTTCTTTGTTTTGCTGCTCCAGCATGTCACGGGTCGCCAGACTCTGGGCAGACCAATCCAGCAGCTCACCGGGCACGTTGGCCAGGTACTGTAGAGGGCTCAGTAAGGATGCCAGCGACTGTCTCGCAGGTTCGAGACGATCATTGGCAACCAGCAGGATCACCGACATGACCACTGCCAATGTCAACCTGAACTGATTTGAAATACCGCGAACAAAAATAGGCTTCATAGAAAAGCTAAGGCGGTAAGATACCGCCTGTGCTGGAAAGTATTAGTTTTCTTCTGAGAACAGGTCACCGCCGTGCATATCGATCATCTCCAGTGCTTTACCGCCGCCGCGGGCCACACAGGTAAGCGGATCTTCGGCAACCATTACAGGGATCCCGGTTTCCTGCATCAGCAGACGGTCCAGATCCCGCAGCAAGGCACCACCACCTGTGAGCACCATACCGCGCTCAGAGATGTCGGACGCCAACTCTGGAGGCGACTGCTCCAGTGCTACCATCACGGCACTGACAATGCCCGACAGCGGCTCTTGCAGCGCTTCGAGGATCTCATTGCTGTTCAGGGTAAAGCTTCTCGGTACCCCTTCGGCCAGATTACGGCCGCGCACTTCAATTTCCAGTACTTCATCGCCTGGATAAGCCGTGCCGATTGTGTGCTTGATACGTTCGGCTGTGGCTTCACCAATCAGGCTGCCGTAGTTGCGGCGCACATAGTTGATGATGGCATCGTCAAACTTGTCACCACCGATACGCACGGAAGAGGAGTAAACCACCCCGTTGAGCGAGATGATAGCCACTTCAGTGGTACCACCACCGATATCCACCACCATGGAGCCTGTGGCTTCGGAAACCGGCAAGCCGGCCCCTATGGCTGCTGCCATTGGCTCTTCAATCAGGTAAACCTCACGGGCGCCGGCGCCCATCGCTGACTCCTTGATCGCGCGGCGTTCAACCTGAGTGGCACCTACAGGCACACACACGAGTACCCGAGGGCTTGGGCGGAAAAAGCTGTTGTTGTGCACTTGCTTGATAAAGTGCTGCAGCATCTTCTCGGTCACGTAGAAGTCTGCGATAACCCCATCTTTCATTGGGCGGATGGCCTGAATATTGCCGGGGGTACGTCCCAGCATCTGTTTCGCCTCAGTACCGACTGCGGCCACGGATTTCTGCCCAGAGCTGCTTCGTTCGCCACGGATGGCGACCACGGAAGGCTCATTCAATACAATGCCTTCTTCACGAACATAAATGAGAGTGTTAGCTGTACCCAAATCGATCGACAGATCGTTAGAAAAAATGCCACGCAGCTTCTTGAACATGTAACTAGCCTGTATTCTGTGGAGTCAGAAGAAATGAAAATCAGCTAACTTTATCAATGCCTCCGGCATTCCACAAGACTCGCGGGGTTAACATTCGCTAATCCGTGAGGGTTTTTGGCATATATCTGTAAAAGCTGTCGCAATGCGCTGAGATAAAGTTGCCAAAAGCTTGGATCATGCCAATCCCTTGACATGATTTGTGCATATATCAAGCAAAAAAGGTTTGCACCAACATAAAGAGCCCGGCCGACAAAACTATGGTCATAGGCAGTGTCAGTACCCAGGTCAACAGAATTTGTTTAATAGTGTTTTTCTGTACTCCGGAGCCATTGGCCACCATGGTGCCGGCCACGGCCGAAGACAGGATATGGGTGGTAGATACCGGCATGCCTGTCATACTGGCGATACCGATAGAACCGGCGGCGGTCAACTGCGCGGCTATCCCCTGACTGTAGGTCATGCCACCGTTACCTATCTTCTCGCCAACAGTGTGCACAATCCGGCGCCAGCCCACCATGGTGCCGCAACCCAAAGCCAGGGCAACGGCCACTATGACCCATAGCGGCGCATATTCGGTAATGGCGTTAAGCTGACCACGCCAATGTTTTAACTGACTGACTTCTGCAGCGGGCAATGGCTGCTTGGCCAATTTGCGGGTGCTGTCATCGATACAAAGGATCAGCTGCCTGGCTTGCCGGCGCTGTTCCTGAGTCAGCTGTTTAACCGTATTCCCTTGCTCAAGGAGCCTATCCAGGCTTTGCATCGAAGCTATGGCCGAGTCCTGACAGCGACTGTCGGCAGCGTGCTCACCCAGATTAGCCACCAGCTGCGGGTTGCGATCATACAGGGCCATGATGCGCCGGTTGGCATCCTGAGCCTTATCCATATCGAAACTCCGGCTGTTCAAGTCCAGGGCAAAATAACCCGGCGCCATGCAGATAAGCACCAACATCACCAGACCTATGCCCTTCTGACCATCGTTGGAGCCATGGGCGAAACTAACCCCCATGGCCGAGGCTATCAAGGTAATCCGGGCCCAGAATGGCGGGTGCTTCTTGCCATTGACCACCATCTGCTCTGCCGGAGTGCGATGTAGCTTGGGCTTACGCCAGATACGCTTCATCACCAACAACAAAATCGCCGCCAGAATAAAGCCCAGGGTTGGAGACAAGAGCAAGGAGAGCATGATATCTATCGCCTTGCCGGTATTGACTCCATCCAACGGCGATTGACCGTTGAGCCAGGCATAGGCACCACCGACCCCCATGATGGAGCCTATCAGAGTGTGGGAGCTGGAGGCGGGAATACCGAAGAACCAGGTACCCAAGTTCCAGACGATGGCCGAGAACAGCAGGGAGAACACCAGCAACAGGCCTTGGGAGGAGTCCATGTCCAGCAAGAGCCCGACCGGCAGCAGATGCACTATGGCGTAAGCCACACCGAGCCCCCCAAGCAACACCCCGGCAAAGTTGAACAGCGCCGAAGCCAATACCGCGCCTCTGGCCGGCATGGCATTGGTATAAATCACAGTGGCTACCGCATTGGCGGTGTCGTGGAAGCCATTGATAAACTCGTATGCCAACACAAAAAGTACAGCCAGGATCAGCCCCAAAGACCAGATCCACCCCAAACCCGCAAGCGCTTCCAACATAATTTAATCAGCCAAATACAGCAGAGGCTGTCGATTATGCTCAATGTGAGTTGAAGACAAAGTTAAATTATCTACATCTTGGCGCTTTAGTGAGTTGCTTCACACTGTGGTTATTTGGCTTCAGTTAACTTCCCGCCAACTGATGATCCTGTCGTTGCCGCGATAACGGCCAAAGAAGGCACTGGCTCTGGGGTCGCTCAGTGTGCCGTCATTGAGGCCATTCCAATTCCAGTACCACTGCAACCATTCAGGCGTCTTGAGCGGCGCCGTCACCTTACCGCGATAGCCTGAGCTTCCAAGCGCACGCCACAAGAGTTCAAACTCGCCGCCAAAGGCAGTAACTGTGTTGCCGCCGCTGGCGGAGCGGCTAATATTCTGCCCGGCACTGAGCGCAGGTTCATAGCGGTAACCCAGGGTGAGTTGATCCTGTTGATATTCAAGCGGCGTGTTGAACACACTGCAGTTATCCAGTTCGTTCAAACGCCAGCCACTGCCATCCCAATACTCTGTCCTCGCCGCCATGCTCAAGATTTGGGTTTCCGGGCCAAAGGTATTGTCCAACAGCAAACGCCCATGGCGCATATTTTGGCTACCAAGACGCACGGCGCTGCAGCTGCCTGCCACTGAGCAGTCACCACTGAAATCGCTTTGCATATTGCTGTCCTGCAGCTTGGCAATCTTGTCCGGATCCTGAATTTCCAGGCCGATATCCAAAAGCGGGAAAGGCCCGTCTGTTGCAACCGGGTCCTTGCGGGCAAACTTGAGTTGCCCCTGGAACTCAGCCAGGCCATCCACCCAGGTATCTGAAGTAATCTCGCCCCCCGAAACCCGGCTGTCCAACGCCACTCCGTCGAATTGATTGGCTGCCTGATAACGGCTGTAAGCCTTGGCAAAATCACCGACATAATTTTGAGTCACTTGCCTATCCAGTGCCAAGGCGCTGACTTTATAACTGACTTCAAATGGCTGATCCATATAACTGAAACCATTGCAGGCCGGCAGCAAACTGGCTTCATCGACTCGGAAGAAGGCCGGCACAAAGCGCCCGACCGGCGTTGCAGTTTTGCCACTCGGCCCCTGCCAATATCTGCTGCCCACCAAACTCGGGAAGGTCACACTGCCCTCGTAGGGCAAGGGCGCTGTGACGCCGAATTCAAACACCCCAACCTCACTGACCGCCTGAGCGAGCCGGTTATTCTCAGGCGTTTGCTGGCGCAGATGATCATACTGCTGCAGCTGCAGTTCACCGGGTTGACCTGAAGCCGGTGCAATCAGCTTATGCCATAAAGAGAGACCTGCCTGTTGATAGGAAGGTGTAGTGAGGTTTTTACAGAGATCGGCATTACCATTATCCGCCCAGGCTTTGGCGCTGATGCTAAGTGGGAAATTTTCCTGCGCCCGCCGAAAAGGCGCACAGGAGGCATCCGCGGCCTGGCAGTATTGCTCGACCTCGACACAGAATCCCAACGGGAAGCTGACAAAATCATCGGCGCCGTGCATCACCAGCCCGGCATCCCCTTCGCTGGTCGTTCCTCTATAGAGGGTGTTTAACTCGACCCGACCGGCATCGGCATAATTAATATCGATTCGGCTTTGACCTTGACTGTCGAAGGCCAGGGTCAGCGGCGTGGCGGCAGCTTGATTGTTGCCTATATCCTGCCAGCTCAAAGTGTCTGTCGGTTTCAGTTGCACCTTGGGTGAACCGACAACTGCCGACAGCGCCTCACTCCAGAACGAAAGCGTCTTGTTGGTACTGGCAAAGGCCGGTACACACTGGGCTGTGCCATCTGACTTCATCGCCTTAACAAGCACTCCCGTCTCTGGCTTGTTGGCCAGCTTATCTGCCACATCAAAAATGAAACCACTATCGGCAAAACTCAGGCGACAGGCGGCCGTACTCAAGGGACCGCTGCCTCTTCGGCAAAGGGTATCACTGCCTGGGCGGGTGGCCGGTGTCGAGGAGGAAACCCCCAGTGTCAGCGGCGTTTGATCAAACTTTTGCAGTTGAATTTGGGTACTGCCACCGTTGAAAGTCACCGAACTTGCCGGCAACCAACGGCCGTTACTGACGGGATTCGGGCTCAGATTGGCGGTGACAGTACCAGTGAAGAGCTCTGAGCAACTGGCATTTTTACAGGCCCTCAAGGTGATGGGTTCGGCACGACAGGTAAAAGGCGCACTGCTGTAATCAAACTCAAAATGATGCACCTGCTCGCCCACGGGTTTTGACTCCAGGGCACAAACCTGGAAATTGTCTATCTCATGGTTGTTGTTGGAACCGCCGGTAGAACCTGTAAGCGACAGGTAAAAATCTGTCGGCACACGGCTTTGGCCAATAAAATTCCGGGCATTGAAAGGGCTCACCAGAGTTTGGTAACCGGCACCTGTATCTCGCTCAACAGACACCATGGCCATATTGGCCTGACGGGAATCTACAGTAATCTTATACTTATGCCCAGGAGCGGGGTAATAGCTGCTGCGCACATCTATCTTGGGATAAATATTGGCAACTGTACCTGTCAGGTATCGGTAGGAACCTGCCTGAGCGCCCCTAATAGACACTGCTTGGCGGCGAAAGCCCGGGCCATCGACACGCCCTTCTGTGGGGTTGGAAAAGTTACCGTACTCATCCAGAGCGACCCCCAACCAGCCTCCGGCAAAGCCCGGGGTGCCATCATTACGCTGGGCATAACCCAAGGCGCCACCAAAACTGCCCGGCTGCGGCGTCACGGCGGCATCCGAGAGAATCACCGCCACTCCATCACCGCCGGTACCACCCTGGGGCGACCAGGCGTAATAATCAAATTCAACTGTTACCAGATTGCCTTCAGCCGGAAACAAGCGCTGATAGGTACTGGAGGTTGCCTGATTGCCCCGGGCAGGAGTCAAACGCAGACGTCCGCCCACTATGCTGGGCGGCACTGAATTGCCCAGCACCTTGATGGCCCAAGCATCTGCCGATAGGGAAGCCGAGCTGAAGTCATCGCTGAAACACCCCAGCACTGGCGTTTGGTCATTGCCGCACATGCCGCCAAAATCGGCGTCATCGACTGCACCGAGGTCGATATTTACATCCGAGTTGCCCTTGATATCCAATGCCCCGCCGGAAGCCAGGGCACCACTGAGGGAAGCCCCACCGGCCACTTTGACCGAACCCGCCACATAGACGATGGCATTCACTGTGTTTTGCCCGGTGATATCCAACGAGCCACGCACATAGATGATCAGGTTTTCCGGTTTTCCCCATGGGTTCAGGGTCGCCTTATTGAGAGTTAAACTATCGAAATAGAGCCTGGTCGTGGTCGTGGTCGGATACAGATAACTGCCATGGAAAAAACTACCATGGCTAAAGTTAACATCCCCAGCTCCCAATGACCGACTACAGTAACGTGAATTATCTGGACAATTGAGTTCACCACGGCTAGGCGGCAGATTGGCAGGCGGTACAAAACCGTCATTTAGATGGTTACCACTAGGCGGATCGGTAAAAATATCACTGCAAAGAGGCACGGCTAAGACCGTCATGGGCCAAGCGTTAAGCAAGATCCCGAGTAACAGCAATATGCGACTATTCACGGGCTTCCACCTCCACAACCCGGCTCACTCTCAGACATTGACTGTCATCAGCCGCGCCCACACCACAACTGCCGCTCTCGCATACCGCAGTGCTGCGGATACGATACAATCTGGCACTGCCCGGGCTGGCATCCTGGCTTAAGGTCTCGCAACTGAGCTGGACATTACAGCCATGAAACCCGGTCACATCCGGCGCTGTCCAACTTGAGCCCACGGCGACGCAACCGGCAGTGCCGCCGCTTAAGGGGAACAGCCTGGCCAGGGCCGCATCGGCGCCGCTGTTGGCAGCATTGAGCGCCCTTAAGCCCCAGACTTCCAGGTTAACGCCCTCGTCGGCGTCGCCGCCAACCCGCAACAGAGTCACCGCCAACAGCGACATCACCAATATTACAAAGATGGCTATCACCAAGGCACTGCCGCCCTGATGCTTTTGCACATAACAGTGATAATTTCGGCTAGGGAACATTGATCACCTGCACTTGATGTTGATACTGAAACTTTTCACCGACAACAGCAAACTGCGGCTGCAACTGTACTATGGCGTTGTTAACCAGAGTCGCAGGCAGCAAACGCACCGCCGGGTTGGTGGCTATATCATTACTCAAGCCTTCGGCCATCAAGGCTCCCGTGCCCATGGTATCGGGCAGAGGCTGACCGGCATGATAACCATAGTGGCTATAACGGCGAATGCTGCCATCTGCCTGAGAAAAACAGTAGCTGACAGGTTGCTTGGCCACATAGAAACGCTTCGCCGGTGAGGCTTCGGCAAAGTTAACCGCGGCGGCAAACTGCAAGGTCAGCAGTGAGCCGTTGGCAGTGACCTTGTCTATAGCGTGACGCTTGTTGCTGCCACTGCCATAAATCTCCGCATGGGTCAGCGGGTACACCAGCAATTGTTCACCGGCCGAAACCGCCGTTGCCGGCGCAAACACTGTGGCAGTGTCCGTCTGGACATCCGGCGCCAAGGGCAATGACAGATAGCTGCCGCTGGCACTGATGGGCAGAAACTCCAAACACTGCTGCTGAGAGCTGGACTGCAACCTGAGACTGGAAGGCACGGCATTACGCAGCTCCCGGCTCAGGCGTTCCATCACGAAACGACTGCTGCCCAACACTCGGTCGATAGCGGTCGAATCCACAAATATGCGGGTACCAAAGATAATAAAGCTGCTGACCCCCACCACCAGAATCCCCAGGATAAGGATCACTGTGACCAACTCCACCAAGGTAAAGCCCTTGGCGAAACCTTGTCCTTTGATCTTTATGAATCTCTTACCCTGCCTGCAGCGCATCAGAAATTACTCCTTAGCACGTCGTAACGGATAGCTTCGCCCGCAGGGGTAGTTACCGTGACAGTCACCAACTTGCTGTTGGCTTGATACTGGGATACCTGGACGCTGAGACTGTACCCCGGATAGAGACTCAGGTAACTCAGGCTGGAATTAAGCATCAGGCTCTGCTCGTTAAGACCGTGGTAATCGTCAATATCGTCAAATTGATCCCGACTCTCACCATCCGGTCCATAATGGGTTTCCTGGGTACAAGGGAAGCCACCCACACCGTCACAGGCGGGCAGGCCACCATTTACGCCGCTATGTTCATCATAACGCTTGCCCCAGATCTCATTGATCACAGCCTGAGCCAACTCAGCGCTGCGCACTCGGTGCAGAGTCTGCGCCGCATGATCGCTTTGAGGAAACAACACACTGGTCAGCAGCACCAAGGCAATGCCGAGCACCAACATGCCGATCACCAGCTCTATCAGGGTGAATCCCTGCGCTTTAGCCCTCATGGATATAGCCCTCGGACTCTATGGCGATAGTCAGGGTTTCATCGGCGACCACGGAGAGGCAGGCGCCATTGCAAGCAAGGTTGGTGCGTCCATAAGCATCGAACTGGATCTGAAAACTGCTAGCACCGTTACTCTGAAGCCGTATTTGAGTATTGCGCGGCAAGCTTTCGGCGCTATTACTGCGGATAAGGGTCGCGCAATCCTGGGTCAAATGGCTGAGTTGATAGGCGCTGTTGCTGATAGTGAGCCGATAACAGCGGTCGGGATTATTGAGTGCTAACATCTGGGTCTTTTGCAACTCGGCAATCAACTCCTGTCGCAGCGTCCAGGCACTGTAACTACTGGAAGATACCAATTTGGGCAGCACCACGACGGAAAGTATGGCCAGCAACATGATAGTCACTACCAACTCCACCAGAGTAAACCCCCGGGTGCTTTTGCCCTTGGTCGCAGCCATATGATTTCCCGCCAATGCTATACCCGCTCAAGTATGGCAAATAAGCCCAATAGTTTGAATCCTGATGTAAAAAAGGCCTGCTTGGCAGGCCTTTTCAGCTACAGGCTATCAGCAGCCTGTATCTGTCAGAGTAATAGTGGGTAATGCACCGGCTGCAGTAGGTGCGATATAAACAATCTTACAACTGGCTGCTGGGTCAGCGACATCGGCTGGCGCACCGCGTTGCCAGATAGTAACTTGTTTATTATTCTCATCTTCGCTGATAACCCAGTCATTCGAACCTTCTGCAGTTGGCGAGGTGCCAGCATCAAACCGAGCGTCCATTCCTGCCTCAAGTGCAGCTTGAGTCGCGGCCATATAGCCAAAAACGATGGCGACATCATCGGTAGTCACAGTCGTACCGGCAATATCCACTGTGGTAGAAGGCTGGCTTTCCACCCCAGCCAAGGCGGCTTTGGAGTAAACCAAGCTGTTGGCTCCTTGAATCGCCCCTTTCATCCCTTGCAGGGCCGAAGCTCTGGCATCGGATTGCAGGTTGATAAACTTAGGCGCCGCAGTCACCGCCAAGATACCGAGAATAATGATCACCACAACCAGTTCGATCAGGGTGAAACCTTGTTGTTTTTGCATAGCGCTTTCCTTTGGTTCAAAAAATACAATTCAATCAGTTGTTGAAACTCAAGACCTGGCCGGTTCCCGGGTTATAGGTAATACCCTTGGCGCCTGTGGTGTTGAGATCCGGCGCCGGTGTTGCCACGCCTGAACTTTGGTTCAGTGCCAATGATGCCACCTGATGGTAAACACAGAGATCCAGCCCGGTTATTAAAGTACCGTCAATAGCTGTAGCACTTACACCTGCACCATCCAGGGCTCTGACGGTATAACGTTGTTCTCTGGCGTCAGCGGTATAGAGCACATTCTTAGGCGCACTCTGCAGTACTGTGTTGAACACTTGCTGGCAACTGGCATCATCCATGGAAGTGGCCGAAGTATTGCCAGTGCCGGTTGGATAACCGAAACGGGTGTCCAAAGACACGGAAATACCATCGAGGAGCACTGACGTATTACGGCGACCATCAACCTCCCATTGGGAGCGTACAAAACTCACCGCCGTAGCCAGGCCGCCCGTCACGCCTTCGAGGCTGGCATCCTCGGCATCATCTGTCACATTCAAAAAACGCGGAATAGCAGTTGCGGCCAGCAGGCCCAGGATAACTATTACTATCACCAACTCGATTAACGAGAAGCCTTGCATCTGTCGTTTCATCTAGGTTTCCTCCACCTGTTCGCCATGGATATTAGCAGCTCCGTTAAGATAAAAAACCATTTAGTCAATAATCTGTATTTGACGTCAAAAAAATGACCCTTCCAGTGTCCAACTGATAGCTCAGACTGTCACCGGCGGGGCTCAAATAACGGCAGCTTTGATCCCGGTTGATAAACTGAGCTTGAATCACCGCCTTATCCGGTATACCTCCCAGAAGCTGCTGCCAAAGCACCTCGCAGCCTTTGTCATCCCGGCTGGGTGCCTGTGGCCAACCGGCCTGATTCATTGCCAATGGACTAGGTTGCACCTCGTGATCCAATGTGTACCAATCCAATTGCATCTGTTCAGGGCGCCCCAAACGCAACCACTGGGATCTCACCATGGCCAATACATTCAGCAACCTGTGGTGTTCAAGCTGCAGCCCTCTGGCCGATACCTTGTCCACAGCAGAAAAATAACGCATTCCCAACACCGCCAAAATAATCAGCAAAATCAACAGCGCCGCCAGACTGGCAAAGGTTCGCAGCAGATCTTCCTCAGCCTGATGCTGGCTTGGCATCAGCCGCCTCCCTTGACCACATTGAGCATGTCCCACATAGGCAGATAAATACCCAGCGCCAGGATTAACACGACAACTGCCACTATGCCGATCAAAATAGGTTCCAGCCTGGCGGTGAGGTTCTTGAGGTCATAATCTACCTCACCCTCATAAAAATCGGCGGCATCATTGAGTAGCTGATCTATGCGGCCGGTTTCCTCCCCAACCGCCACCATCTGCAACACCAGAGGCGTAAACAACTGACTCTGATTGGAAACCCTCAGCATAGATTCCCCCGCTTCGACCCCGCGGCGCATGTTGACGATTCTGTCGTGCATATAACTGTTATCCACAGCGTCGGCCACCAAGCTGAGCGCCTGAGTCATGGGCACCCCGGCGCTCAACATCATGGCGAAACTACGGCAATAACGAGCCAGAGTCGAGCGCTCTATGATGGAACCCACCGCCGGAATATGCAGCTTCCAGCGATCCCACTGCTTTTCCCCCTGCTCGGTTTTGTGCCAATAACTCACCCCGAGTACAGTTACCACCAGCGCCACCAGCATCAAGGGCCAATAATTGACAAACAGGTTGGAAGTACCGATAAGCAACCGGGTCGCCCAGGGTAATTCTGCACCGAAGCGGGAAAACATTTCGGCGAACTTGGGGATCACCATAATATTGAGGATCACCAGTGCCAGCACCACCGCCAACAGAACAAACATGGGGTAACGCATGGCAGATTTGATCCGTCTGCGGGTTTCCTGCTCCCGCTCGATATAACCGGACAACTGCAAAAAGGCATCTTCCAGTTTGCCGGTGTTTTCTCCCACATGCACCATGGAGACGAACAAGGCGTCGAACACGTCCGGATGATGGTTCATCGCCGACGACAGCGGCCGCCCGGCGGTCAACTGCTCTGAGACATCCTGCAACGCCTCTTTCATCCGCTTGGAGTGAGTGGTCTCCGCCAGCCCGGCAATGGCTCGCAGAATAGGAATGCCGGAGCGGGTCAGGGAATACATCTGCCGAGTAAAGATCTGCAGCTCATCCAGACTGACTCTGCGTTTGAGTAGGCCCTTGAGGCTAAGATCCCGGCCCGCTTTGACCTCATTGAGTTCCAGCGGGATCACGGCTCTGGCCAGCAGTTGATCGGCCGCCGCACTCTCGGAGGCGGCATCCAGCTGCCCTTTTACCTGTTCACCGCCGGCATCCCGGCCCCGATAGGCATAAAGCGGCATAATCAGACCTCATCCCTAGCCATCATCTCGGCCGCCAACGGCACCTGAGCTTCAGAGACATCTTCCACCAACTTGGCGACCTCTTCTATGGTTGTCAGGCCAGAGTGCAAATATGCCAGTGCCGATTCAGCCAGCGGGGTAAACTGCTCGCTGGCGTAAGCAGCGCGGGCAAATTCATGGGGATTACCGCTGCGCATAGCCTCTATCATGGTTTCATCCAGTTCGAGGATCTCAAATACCCCAATACGACCGCGATAACCTGTGCCGGAGCAGCTTTGACACCCTGTGCCCACTCTGAGCCTGGCATCGGAAAAGTCGCGCTTGCTGATGCTCTGGAGCCAGACCCTGTCCTGCGGCGTGAGTTGATAATCTGTGGCGCAGTTCTTACACACCCGCCGCACCAGGCGCTGGGCGATAATGACTCTAAGGGCACTGGCCACCAAATAACTGGCCGCCCCCATATCGAGCAAACGCAGGGCGCTGGTAATGGCATCATTGGTGTGCAGGGTCGAGAGCACGAAGTGACCTGTCAGGGCACCACGCAAGCCGATTTCGACGGTTTCCTGATCCCGCATCTCCCCCACCATTATGATGTCGGGGTCCTGGCGCAGGGTGGTGCGCAGTACATTGGAAAAATCCAGGCCTATCTTGTGATTGACCTGTACCTGGTTGATCCGCGGCAGTTGATATTCCACCGGATCTTCCACGGTAATAATCTTACTCTCAGCCTTGTTCAGTTCACTGAGAATGCCATAAAGTGTAGTGGTCTTGCCCGAACCTGTAGGGCCTGTGACCAACAACATGCCGTGGGGGCGTTTTATCTGCCGCCGTACCCGCTCGAGAATATGCGGCGGCATCCCGGTTTCATTCAGGGTCAAGAGGCCGGCCGATTGGTCCAACAGTCGCATCACCACAGACTCACCGTGATAGATGGGCATGGTAGACATACGCACATCTATCTGATGACCTTTGATTTCAATATGAAAACGGCCATCCTGGGGCAAACGTTTTTCCGAGATATCCAAGCCGGCCATCAGCTTGAGCCTAAGCACCAGCGCCGCGGCAATATTGACCTCTTTGAGCACGTTTTCCTGCAACAGACCATCCACCCGCTGGCGGATCCTGAGCGACTTGTCGCCGGGTTCAATGTGAATGTCCGAGGCGCGGATCTGCACCGCATCCTCGAAAATCGACTGCAACAACTTAACCACTGTGGTCTCGTTGTCGCTGTCGGCTTCGGTCAAACTGGCGAGATCGAACTGATCATCGGCAGCGTATTCCTCCTCCAACTTACCGGCCATCTGGGCAATGTGGCCGGTGCGGCGATAGAGGTTGTCAAAAGCATCAAACAGCTGTTGCTCCTTGACCACCGCCAGTTTCAGGCGTCTTGGCGCCAACAGCACATCCAGTTCATCCAACGCCTGCAGATCGGCCGGATCGCTCATAGCCACCAGCACGGAATCCTTGTCGGCCTCAATCACCAAGGCTCGAAAACGCCGGGCCTGCACTTCGGACAAGAGGTTGACTACCTCAGCAGGAATGGGGCGCTTGCTGATATCGATAAAGGGAATATTCAACTGATGAGAGAGAAACTGCAGCAGCTGTTCCTCGCTGATAAAGTCCATGTCTATCAGGGTGCGTCCCAGCTTGCGGCCGGTTTGTTTTTGTTGTGACAGCGCGTTTTGCAGCTGCACCTCGCTGATAATCTGCTCCTGTACCAGGAGGTCACCGAGGCGCATTTTTAACTTGGGTTTCACTGGCGGCCTCCTATCTGGGCGAGTCGGTTTTCTATGTAATCACGGGCATCCGCGGACAAGCCCTGGCGCTTGAGAGCTTCCTGATAACTGGCCTTGGCGGCGTCATAATCGCCACTTGCATCCTGGGCATAGGCCAGCCCCAACCACCAGCGTCCCTGAGAGGCATCCTGCTGGATTAGGCTAAGATAACTTTGCTGTACCAAGGGCCAATCTTTGAGGCTTTGACCTATTTCTGCCTGCAGCAGCCATTTCTCGCGCCCAAGCTCGCTGCCATCGGCTACCTGTTGCAAACTGGCAAGAGCCAGAGGCAACTCGCTGCGAGCCTTTTGCACCCGGGCCAGCAACAACCAAAACACAGGTTGCTGCGGATAACGCTCGGCGCCTTGACGCAGCAGTACTGCCGCCTTGTCCAATTCGCCGCGGCCATAAAACAGCGCCGCCAGCTCCTGACGGGCACTGTGGTTGGCATCATTCAAGCGTAAGGCTTCGGCATAGGCCGACATTGCCTTGTCAATCTGGCCCAGCTCCTTGGCCTGTTGTCCCTGTTGTAACTTTTTCTGCGACAGCTCTGCCGGGGTCAGAGAAACCTGAGTCACGCTCATTTTCGTCTGGCTTGGTTTAGCAGCCGCTGATCTGGATTGGGTTATCCGGCCACTCTCATTGGAGCTGGGCTTCTGCTCCAAGCCTGACTTTTCATTGCGACCCGGTGTTTTTATTTGTGCTGACTGAGATGGCTCTTGTCCAGCCTCCTGTCCGAGCGGCTCTGCCTTGGCTGCCCAGCGTTCGGTTGCTGTGCTGGTTTCAAGGCTGTCATCGGCTAGGTTTGAGTTTAAGCTGCCTGTTTCTGAGCCATACATTTCAGTTTTTTTTGTTTCAAAGTCGTTCGTTTCAGAGCTTTTTGTTTCAAAGGCTGAGCCTTGAGCATTCAAGCCTGCATTAGAACCTTTGGGTTGTTCACTTGGAGCCATACTCTTGCTGGGCAGTTGCAGCGCCGAGATCTGCGCCTCAGGCTCCAAATTTAATCTATCACTGCCATCGGCAGCGCTTGAAACTGCCCTCGGCTGTGGCCGATTTCGGCCCGTGGGCCCAGGCTCATAAGGCACAGTCTGCGATGGCTCGGCTCGGTTGCCACTAAAGTTTTGAGTTTGATTTTGGGTTTGGGATGAGCTTGAGTTGTCATCACCCAGATAACCGCCCAACCATAACCCCAGCGCCAACAGAGAGATGCCAAGCAGCGTGCCTCCCAGCAGCAACCACCAGGGATTGGCCGCCGCGTGACTGGTCTGCCCCGCCGGCACATGAGCTAAGTTGTGCGGCTGCTGGCGTTTATCCAGATCTTTGAGCATCTGATTGACCACGCTCATAGTCCGGCTCCCTTCATGGCATAAACCCCGACCGAGGCGCCGACTGAAGCAAGGAGCAGCACCAGAGTCGGCCAAAACCAACGCCAGTTGCCAGGATGAGAAGCATCTTCGGTATCCTTGATGGCGCCCTTGATATGCGTAGACGTCACTTGCTGTTTACCTTCACCGAAACAGAGCAGCAGCGCCTTGTGCGCCAAAATATTCACCAATCTGGGGATCCCTCTGGCGGCAATGGCAATACGCTTACTGTCTGCGGCGCTGAATAACGCCGGTCCCTGATAGCCGGCCACTGCCAATCTGTGGCGCAGATAGGCGTAGACTTCATCCCGGGTCAGCGGCCGCAAGCGATAGCTGAAAGTGATCCTCTGGCGTAACTGGCGAAACTCTTGCTGCGCCAAGCGCGCATCAAGCTCGGGCTGGCCGAAGATCACCACTTGCAGCAGCTTGCGACTCTCGGTTTCCAGATTGGTCAACAGCCGCAATGCTTCCAGGCTCTCATCCGGCAGAGCTTGGGCTTCATCAAGCAGCAAAACGATATTAAGCCCCTGAACACTGAGCGCCAGCAGCTGCTGCTGAATAAGGCCACTGAGTTGCTGCTGATCTTTAATCTCATTCACAGCAATTCCCAGCTCTTCGGCAATCGCCAGCCTGAGTTCTGCCGGTGTCAAATAAGGATTGGGCAACCAGGCGCAGCGAAACTGTTGCGGCAGCTCGTTGAGCAGTTTACGGCACAGCAAAGTTTTGCCGGTTCCCACCTCGCCGGTGACCTTGATAAAACCTTCACCGGTTTGCAGCGCCACCTGCAATACTTGCAAGGCCTCCACATGGGGAGCCAACCCCAGGAAAAAACCTGTATTGGGGGTCAGGGCAAAAGGCATGCTCTGCATGCCAAAATGCTGCAGATACATAGTGGCCGTTATTCCTGTGGATACCAGCGGTCGAGCAAGCTCTGGGAACGTTGCAGCTCTTTTTGCCAGGTGCCATCAACCACCACGGTCGGCTTGAGCAAAATCACCAGCTCTGTCTTGCGCTTTAACTTACTGCGGTTGGTAAAGGCTTCACCGATAAAGGGAATATCGCCAAGCAGCGGCACCTTGGATACCACTTCGGTATTCTCGCTCTTCATCAGGCCGCCTATCACCACCACATCACCGGAAAGCGCCTTGATGACAGTATCGGACTCACGGATTTCACTCCGGGCCAAGGGCAGATCCAACGAAGAGTCACTGATCTTGATGCTCTTGTTCTGCTCTTTGACATCCGTGACTGAAGGATGCACATGCAGCAGCACACTGCCGTCTTTGTCTATCTGAGGCGTCACGTCCAGAGCAATCCCCGAGAAAAAGGGCGTCAACTCCACCTCAGGCGATGTCACCGGCGTGGTACTGGCCACAGTGGTGGAGGAGACATCCGTGACAAAGTATTCATCACGGCCAACTTTGATCACCGCCTTCTGGTTGTTGGACGCTGTCACTCTGGGGCTTGAGAGCACATCGACATCGCCTTGGGTATCCAGCAGGGTAATCATAGCGGCGAAATCTGTGCCTTTGAGTGATAAAGAGGTCACCCCTCCTATGGCCTCGGTGATCTGATTGCCAAACGAGCCCTCGCTGGTGCCAAAATTAACCTTGGTGTTACCGTCAGCCAAAGCGCTGCCAAGCACATCCTGCCATTGGATCCCCTGCTGATAACCATCGGAGAGGGTCACTTCGAGGATCTTGGCTTCCAAAATAACCTGCCGCTGCAAATGGCTCTCAGCGGTGGCAAGGAAACTGCGAATTTGCCGCAGCTCATCCGGATTGGCTCTGACGGTTACCAAGCCGGCCTGAGGTGTCACCACCACTGAGCGGCCATCACCGCTGTTGCCCAGAATCGATTCCAGGGTCTTTTGCAGCTCGCCCCAGAAATCTGTCTTGGTGCGGGAACTGATAAAGGTGCCGTTGGTGTTATTGCTGTTCTGGTTGTTGCTATTATTATTGTTGTTATTGCCAAAACCACTGTTGTTATTGTTGTTCAGGCCGTTATTGTTCTGGTTGCTATTGCTGTTGTTGTTATTGTTGTCAGAGATCCTTCCCGAGCTGACCGAGGTCAGCGACAGGCCAATGCGTTCCATATAGAGGTAATTGACCGGGAAAGTCTCGGTTCTCAGCCCAGCGGGATAGACCCTCAAGACTCGTCCTTCCCGACTGATCTCATAACCGTAAATATCCTGCACTACCTGCAAGGCTTCACTCAGGGTCACGCCCTTGAGCGACAGAGAGATATTGCCGCTCACTTGCGGGTGCACAGCCACGCTGAAGGGGGTGCCTTCCACCAGACTCGGGAAAAACACCCTGGCATCGACATCATTGGCCGAAACATCGAAACGCCGCTCGGTCTGCATAGGTGCGGCCAGCCCAGCCAGAAGACCATCGGCATTCAACTCCTGCTGCACACCGGGAGGCAAGCTGGCCGGAGGGGGCACTACTGCCCTGGCGCTTTGCTGCGCCATGGAATCACGCAGTGCCTCCTTGGAGGCGGCTGGATTGGGCCTATCCGTGGTTTGGCAGGCCGCCAGGCCCAAAGCCAACAACGGCAGCATACAGACGAGTCTGGTTTTCATTAATGTTTTTCCTTGCGCTCGGTAATCGCTTGAAACAGATAGAGTCGGCGACCATCGGCCAGCAAAACGCTGTCCTGATAGATACGGCTTAACACCACTCCCTGAACTCTGTCCCCCTGGCGGTAAATTTGGTTATTGATCACGGCCCGCTTGCCCTGAGGTCCATTGAGCAGACTACTCAGCACCAGGCCCTGTCCGCCCAGCTCTTTGGCCGGAGCGATCAGCCCCTGCGCCGGCATGGTCGGGTCCCGCAAGCTGGCGGCAACGAGATCCTGGCTACAGAGCAGCGCCAGTAAGATTAAGCCTTTAGCGGGAAGATGCCACACTGATAAAGTCCTCATTGATGCTGAGCGTGTATAACTCAAGTTGCACACTGGCCTTGGGATACTCAGACACCCGGTAATCCAGGCGCTTCCAATAAAGCTTGTCCGGCATCTTCTCTACCGCCTGTACAAACTTGAGCACGGCGAAATAGTCACCTTCCAGCTCCAGCACTATGCCGTGGCTGTAAAGGTTCATCTGCTGTTCATCGGCTTTGCCTACCACCAGCAAAGGGGTTGGGGCGACAGACTTGAAGCCGGTCAGCTGTATTCCCTGCACCCGTTCCAGCAAGGCGGTAAGCAATGACGGCATATAACTGGCGGGCACCATGTCAACCATCTGGCTGTCCAGCTGTTGATCCAGCGCAGCGATATCACGATTCACTTGCGCCAAACTTGCCTTGAGCGGCGTATCAGGGTCTTCCGCCAGGCGTTGGCGATAAAGCGCCAGCTGTTGTTGGCTGAGCTTGATGCTACTCTGGCCGGCATGCAGCCGTTGCAAATTGCTCTGGCGCTCCAGCCAAAAAGACTCCAGCGGCAGATACAGCAGCAAGAACAGCACCAACATGCTGACTCCCGACACCATGCCTCTCTCTCTTTGACTCAAACCATCAAAGGCTTGGCCCAGACGCCGAAGGAAATTCATTTCTTCACCTCCCGGGCTTCACTGGTCAGAACGAAGGCCAATGGCTGGCCTGGCTCCCGAGCCATAGTCATGGAAGCAAACGAGCGCCCTCTCAGACTCTCGGTTTGTTTGAGCTTGTCTATCCAGCGCGGCAGACTCTGCGGATATTGGCCGAAACCTTCAAACGCCAGTTTGCCTTCTTCAAGTTTGATGCGACTCAGCCACACACTGCCATCGGACACTTGAGCCAACTCCTGCAACACAGGCGCAAAGCCCTTGGAGGTCATGCGCTCCCGCTGCCCAAGTTCGGTCAGCAGCAAGCCCTTGAGCTCCCGCTCCTGAGTACGGCGCTCCAGCTCAACGACCAGCTCGGCACTAGGGCGACGCTTGGCCAATTCGGCTTCCAGTTGTTGTTTTTCGCTCTCCAAGGCCTGGCGCTGCAACTCAACCTCAAGCAACTGCCTGGACACTTGCGTTTGCTGCCACCATCCCAAGCCGATAAGCGAAAGCCCCAGTAACAAGAGCACGCCTGCAATAGCCAACAAACGGGCGAAACTGAGCCTTAACCTTGGGGGCAAGAGAGAAGGCGAATAGAGATTGACCCGGGTCTTGCTCATTTACTCCCCCGCTTAAATTCCTGATAGCTGAGTTCAGCCATTTTCATGCCGACATCCATGCCATCTACCGGACGCACTTGTTGATTAAAGTTACGGGATATCAACTGAGCCAAGGCATAGGTTTGCCCCTGAACCATAATGTCAATCGAGGCCACCGGCGCTTGCCTGAGCTGACTTTCAAAAAAGTCCATCGAGCGCTGGATCTCCAGGCTGAGGGTATCGGCAACGCCGAACCCCAAGGATTCGGCATCGGTCTGATGCAATTCAGAAAATCCGCGAATGCGCCGCTGCATATAGAGCTCACCCTCGCGAACCACAGTGAGTAATAACTCCTGTCCAGGCACTTGGCTTATCACCAGCCTGGCTAAAGGATCTTGGTTAAAGAGGTTAGTGGGCAGTAACTCTTCGATGCTAATCCCCACCAACTGCATACCTGCCTTATCTATTTCCTGGGCCAAGGCAGACAAGCGACTGTGGGAACAGACGACAACATTGAGTTTGTCACTGCTTTTAATCGGCGATTCGAAGTAATCCAAATGGATATCGGTTGGCGGCGTGCTGACCATATCCTTGACCGCCCATACCAATGCCTGAGCCATCTCATCGGCTTCAACCTTGGGCCGGTCGGCACTCAAAAGCTGATAACGACCAAAACCTAGAGCCAACTGTAATTTTGAAGGGCCAAAATCGGCATAAACCGCGGAAAACAGTGAATTCCAATCATCTTTGTGCAGTGGATAGCAATGACAAAGGGCTCTTTGATCGTCATTTTCCGGGCGAAAGACCCAGGCGTGATTGGCAGCAAGGAACACCCCGGTATTGCTACCGGATTGAGGCGCGCCAAAGTTGAAAAGACGACTGATGAATGACTTGTTCGTCATAAGAAACCCTGAGTCCCTGTGAAAACGGCAGCGTTTATCGTACCCATAAGGTTATGAACTTGCTGCCAATTTAAAGTTAAGTCAATATTTTGGCATGTTCATTCTAAACACTAATCAATTCATTTTATAGGCAAATATTATTAAACTGAGAGCTGTCCTAAAGATAGGCTCAGCAAGGCCGGCAGACAAATCCAGCCTGTAGTAACCCGGAACTCTTTCTTGATCAGGCTGTTGCCGGCATAGGCTCGCTGAACCAGCTGCCCTGAGCGGCGCTGACTCCGAGTATTCTCAGTGTCTGCCACTCTTCAAACAACTCCACCCCTTCGGCGCAAACCTGCACTTCGGTACGGTAGAGTCCACCTATCAGGCTACGAACAAACAGCTGGTTTTCGGGTCGTAGATGGATCTGCCGCACTATGGATCTGTGCAGCTTAATCAGTTGGAAACCTGTGTCCTGAATATATTGGGTGCTGATCACCTGCTGACCCACATGATCGACACACAGGCGCGCGCCCATCTTGCGGATCATCTGCAGCCTGGAGGCTATTTTCTCCTGATTGGGCGCCGCGATATCTTCACTGACCTCGAAGATCAGCCTGCCGGTCAGGTCCCGGTATTCCAGCAAGGTGGTACGCAGCCAGCGAATAAAGGCTCGGCTCATCAGCGAATCCAGACTCAGGTTGATGCTGAAACAAACCTTCTTGTCCGGCTCACTTGGCAGCAACTCAAACAAGACTCTTTCCAGAGTCTGACGCTCAATTTGCGGCATCAGGCCACATTTAACCGCCATAGGCAAAAATAGGGTCGCCCGCACCAGATTACCTTCGGGATCCCTGGCTCTGGTAAACACTTCTCTGTGATGCAGCTTGCCGTCACAATCCATCACGGGCTGGGTATAAGCCAGAAATCGCTTATTGACCAAGGCCATTTCCAGAAAGCTGCGCCAGCGTACCGAGCCTTTGGCAAACTCCTGATCTACCGCGCCCTTATCATACATAAACCAGGTATTGATCCCCTGCAACTGCGCCGCTCTCAGGGCCATTTCCGCCTCTTCCAGCAGTTGCTGATGGCCGTCACCCACTTTGAAATAAGCGCCGCCGAGATGATAGAAGTTGTCGGCGTTGTCCAGCTTGGGCAATACCTGGCTTTGGCAGACTTTTAACAAGCGGATTGCCAGTTGATCAGCCTCAGCCAGGGAAATTTGGGTCACCACTATTGCAAACTGGTTATGGGAACGACGGGCAAAAAAGCTGTTGGGCTGTGACTGCAGTATCTGGCTGATGCCATTGACGTTTTGTCTGAGCAGTTCCAGCGTCAGACTGTCCCCCAGCTTTTGTTGCAGCAGATCCAGATCTTCCAGCTCCAACAGATAGAGCACCCCATGGGCTATCATGCCCTGCTCATTGCTCAGGGCATCGAGGCGATTCTTGAGAAACAGACGATTACCTATACGAGTGTCGGGATCCAGAAAGGTATTGCTGCGGATAAACTTGTCAAATCTGGCACGTTCTTTCTGGGCATCGGCCAGCTCTTCCAGCAAACGGCTGAGGGCACGGTTGATCAACCTGGGTTTACCCTTGCCCGGCATCGCCTGCGCTTTTTCGTGCTCACCCAGGAGAATCAAACGGCTGCGCTGTGCCAGCTCTTCAATGCCCTCCAGTTGCCGCGAATACCAGAGATAACCAAAGCGGACAAACGCCAGCACGGCCCCCACGCCAAGTAGAATTATCAAGACTTCATACCAACCTGGTCTGTGCTGAGAAAACGGCTGCGGCAGTTCCAGCTCCATACGAAACTCAGGGTTATTCTTCAACGAAGATTGATAGCGCACCAGATTTTCTGTAGCGATATTGCCTTTATATTCAAATAGTAATTTATCATGATGCCAGAGCTTAAAACTGGCAGCATTGTAGGCAATTAACATGGGAGGCAGCCAGGACTCCAGCTCCCAGTTACTGCCGGAGTGGTATTGATTGGCCAGCATGGTTTCCAGCTCCGTGACCTTCTGTTGCTGGAACTTATAAGTCAGCTGCAGAAAACTCATCATGGCGCAGAGCAGAAACACAAATGCCACTATCGTCAGCGACAAGAGCCAAAAACTGGTGAGCTTTTTTGTGAGAATACGGGTGAGTTTCATCGAGGGCGATCCTGCCAGTCTTATTCTTCTTCTTGGGGGTGAGCCGCCTCACTGCGGGAACTCAACTTGCTGATTATTCAGCAGCCATACGCAAAAGGCAACCAACAAGCAGCATAGACCAGAAAATGCCCCGTTTGCCTTGCAAAAACAACAAAGGGGCCAACAAGGCCCCTTTGGAATAAAGCTGCTATCAGACTTCCGGGTATTGCGGCAGTGTGTCTATCTGCGCCACCCCAGAGTCTATGGCTGCTTGTGCCACAGCCTTGGCGACTTTAGGCAGCAACCTTGGGTCCATCGGCTTGGGCAACACATACTGAGGGCCAAAGCTCAACTCGTTGACATTGGGATAAGCCGCCAACACAGATTCAGGCACTGGCTCCTTGGCCAGTTCGGCAATGGCGTAAACCGCGGCTATCTTCATCTCATCATTGATGCGGCTGGCACGCACATCCAGGGCGCCACGGAAGATGAATGGGAAACAAAGCACATTGTTGACCTGGTTGGGATAGTCGCTGCGACCGGTTCCCATGATCAGATCCTTACGTATCTCATGGGCCAGCTCAGGCTTGATCTCGGGATCCGGGTTGGAGCAGGCGAAGATCACCGGCTTCTCGGCCATCATGGCCACTTCCTCAGCGCCGAGAACATCTGGGCCAGACAGCCCCAGGAACACATCAGCCCCCTTGATCACATCCTGCAAGGTGCGCTTGTCTGTGTTGTTGGCAAACAGCGCCTTGTACTCGTTGAGATCTTCGCGGCGAGTATGAATCACGCCCTTTCTATCCAGCATGTAGACATTTTCACGCTGGGCACCACACTTGACCAACATGCTCATACAGGCGATAGCCGCTGCGCCTGCGCCCATACAGACAAACACTGCTTCTTCAAGCTTCTTGCCCTGGATCTCGAGGGCGTTGATCATCCCGGCAGCGGTGACAATTGCCGTACCGTGCTGATCATCATGAAACACAGGAACCTGACAGCGCTCGATCAGTTCACGCTCAATTTCAAAGCACTCTGGCGCCTTGATATCTTCCAGGTTGATACCGCCAAAGGAGTCGGCAATCGCTTCGACCGTATGAATAAACTCTTCAGCTGTGCGGTGTTTTACTTCGATATCTGTGGCGTCGATATTGGCAAAGTGCTTGAACAGCAAAGCCTTTCCTTCCATTACCGGCTTGGATGGCAAGGGGCCGAGGTTACCCAGCCCCAAAATGGCGGTGCCGTTGGAGATTACAGCAACCGTGTTGCCCTTGTTGGTGTATCTGTACGCATTGGCAGGATTGGAAGCGATTTCACGTACCGGTTCTGCCACCCCAGGGCTATAGGCCAAAGCCAAATCCATACTGGTCTCGGCGGGCTTGGTCAGCATCACTGCGGTTTTGCCTGGAACGGGGAACTCATGGTAATCGAGCGCTTTTTGACGGAAATCTGTCATTTTAAAATCCTGAAATGCGGAATGATATTAAGTAAAAACCGTACAAACACAGGTCTGGATCACTGCAAAATTCCTTTCACAGTGACTCAAATCACAAGGCGCTAAAGATACGCGAAAAGGCGCGATTTTAAAACAGTATATGGCAAATTTTCCACTTAAGTCAGGTATTTTGCTTCTAAGGGGGATTTTCGAAACTTATCTGTGAAGGATGGCTGACGATAATCTGCCACTTTCTGTAGGAAAAATACAACTTACCCCGCACCACAACGGCTCTTTTGAGCGAGTTCAGCGCTAAAACCTTGCTAAAATTACCAGATCCGGCCTGAGGTATGCCAACATAGAAGTTATCGTCCAGAATAAGCCACAAATACTGTCCCTTTCTTTCAAAATCTGTCACCACACCTCTGACCAGCCGGTAGTGATTTAAATCCTGCTGACCGATAGCCGAAGTCGCCTTGGGCGCATAGTCTTCAAACTGCCACAAGCCTGCATTCTGAGTGCGCGCTTGCTGCTCCAACTCGGCAAAGCATTCCCAAAATGGATGTTCCTGGTAGACCCTGGCCATCGCAAAACCCTGTTGCAGTAGTTCCTGCTGCAACAATAATCCATTCGGAGTAAAGACATAGGCCAAGGTGCGACCATAGGGATCCAACTTGGTTGGGCCAAACATCAGCGCCAGCTCATCACCCACTTTGAGCTTAGAGGCGACAAAGGCCCTGGCCTCCATGCTGTAGGGTTGAGAGAGCCCCGGATACTGATGATCTATCTCAGGAGCATTAACACCTATCAAGCGTATCAGGCGGCCATCTTTGAGTGTGAGGGTATCGCCATCATTGATATAAGCGAGTGTGACCTTTTCGCTGGCTGTATAGGGAATACACAAGTTGTCGGCTATGCTGGCCTGCGCCGATCCCAAAGACAGCAAACTGCCCAGCAGCAACAGGCAATTCATCAAGTAACGACCGAGCCAAAAGCGAGTGCCCAAGCCTGAGTTAGTATGGTTCCATTGAGATATCATAGCGCCTCCCTTGGCAGTGTTTCTTCTTGGCCGCCCCGACTCACAGTGCAAAATCCTTTTTAACTTTTAATGCAGCCTGCTAGCCTCGGCTCAAGGTGATATCCGAAACATAACCATGAACGCAGTTTTGTAAGGCGTTACTTAGCATGCCTGCCGCTTCATCGGCAGTCATAAAGCTCGACGTATCCACCAACTTACCGCTGCTGGGCCAAAAACCGGTTGCCATTCCGCCGGGGTAGACGGCTATCAGCTTTATCTTGCTACCCTTGAGCTCCAAGCGCAGGGACTCCAGCATGCCTCTGACGGCCCATTTTACCGCGCAGTAACTGCTCTCTCCTGCCTTGGGTTGCAGCGCCGCGGTAGACATGACAATCACCAGTGTCATGCTCTCTTGCCGCCAACGAGCCAGCATGGCTCTGAGCAACAGCAGAGTGGACAGCAGATTATTGTCGATAAGAGCCTTGATATCAGTCGGAGACTGAGTTTCCAGGTTACCAAAGCAGCCGCTGCCGGCGCAGTGCAGCAGCATTTCAGGGGCCTCGCCTAAGCTATCGAGCAGAGCCTCAATCGCGCTTGGATTGGTTAAATCTGTTGTTTGGTAACTGACACCGGGCAACTCTGCCGCCAACTGTTGCAACCTCTGTTCACTGCGGCCGGTTAACAGCAAGGACTCACCTTCAGCATGATAGCGTCTCGCCAGCGCAGCCCCCAAGCCACTGCTGGCCCCTGTGATCAATTTCATTTGTTTTGTTCTCCAACTTCAGATGGGGATTGCGGCAGAGGCCGATAGGTTTGGCTTTGCCAGTCAAATTGATAGGTCTTGCCTTGCCATTGATACAAGGTGCGATTAGCTTCTTGTATCACCCTGGCATTGGCCGGTAGGCTGGCGCGACTCTCTGTATCTGCCAAGGTTTCGAAGTGAGTCGTTACTCGCTGCGGTGGCGCAACCACCACTGGCTCCGGCTTGGGTTGCCTGCGATATACATAGGGACGCTGCCAGCGATCTCTGTACCAAGGATCATCCCACTGCCAGCGATTCCATGGGTCATAACGCCAGGGCGATAGCCAGGGATTGTTAACGCCCCAATACAGGCCCCAGTGACTCCGTGAGCCATGGTTATGGTAGCGGTTATAATCTTCTCTATGAATATCACTCTGATAGTGGCGCTCAGTATGGGAGTTATCCCAGGCAGCAGCCACCTGTGGCAAACTCATCAGTATCAGACTCAGGAAAATAGCTCGTTTCATATAACCTCCAGGCTTCAAGGCCCGCAGCTTTCATGCTACTACGGCTTACTCCCGGATTCATCACAGAATCGCAGGCGAAATAAAGATGACTCAGCGTACATTCAGCCAAGGGTTACCTGGTCATCTCTGGCCGCGGCAGCAATCTCTGGCAGGATCCGACTTCGACAGGCCCCGGCATGCTTGCTGCCAGAGGCCTTGAACGCCGATTAATCTGCAAGCCAGAGTGCCACGAGGAGTTATTTGCACTTTCCTTAGCAGTTAACCGTTGCGCGGATTAATGCTATAGTGCGCGCCATTAATGCATTCGGCAGCGAGGCTATTTCCACATGAGTTTTAAGGATTTACGCAGTTTTATCGATCACCTTGAGAGTCAGGGTGAGCTCAAGCGTATCAGCTATCCGGTTGATCCTTATCTTGAAATGACCGAAATAGCCGATCGGGTACTGCGCGCCGGTGGCCCGGCTCTGTTGTTTGAAAACCCCAAGGGCAAACAGATGCCCGTGCTGGTGAACCTCTTCGGTACTCCGAAGCGGGTCGCCATGGCCCTGGGCAAGGATGATCCCATGGCGCTGCGGGACGTGGGCGAACTGCTGGCGTTTCTCAAGGAGCCCGAGCCCCCCAGGGGCTTCAAGGATGCCATAGCCAAGATCCCCATGTTCAAACAAGCGCTGAACATGCCACCCAAGACAGTGCGTAACGCCCCTTGCCAAGAGGTGGTGTTGCAAGGCGATCAGGTTGACCTGACCGCCCTGCCCATTCAGCACTGCTGGCCCGGCGATGTTGCACCGCTGGTGACCTGGGGTTTGACCATAACCAAAGGGCCGAGACAGAAACGCCAGAATCTGGGGATCTACCGCCAGCAACTGCTGGGCAAGAACAAGCTGATCATGCGCTGGTTGTCACACAGAGGCGGCGCGTTGGACTTTGCCGACTTTAAACAGCAACATCCAGGTGAAAAATATCCTGTGGTAGTGGCTCTGGGCAGCGATCCTGTCACCATTCTCGGCGCCGTCACGCCAGTGCCCGATGCCATGAGCGAATATGCTTTTGCCGGGCTGCTGCGCGGTGAGCGTACCGAAGTGGTCAAGGCCTTGAGTTGCGATCTGGAAGTACCGGCCACCAGCGAAATCATTCTCGAAGGTTATATCGATCCCGAGGAGATGGCGGTGGAAGGCCCCTACGGTGATCACACAGGTTATTACAATGAAACTGACAGTTTCCCTGTGTTTACCGTGACTCATGTCAGTCACAGAAAAGACGCCATCTACCACAGCACCTACACAGGAAGGCCACCGGATGAACCGGCCATGCTCGGGGTTGCCCTCAATGAGGTCTTCGTTCCTATCCTGCGCAAGCAGTATCCGGAAATCGTCGACTTTTACCTGCCACCGGAGGGTTGTTCCTACCGGATGGCGGTGATCTCCATCCGCAAACAATATCCCGGCCATGCCAAGCGGGTGATGATGGGAGCCTGGTCTTTCCTGCGTCAGTTTATGTATACCAAGTTTATTGTCATAGTCGATGAAGACGTGAATTGCCGCGATTGGCAGGACGTTATCTGGGCCATAACCACTCGGATGGATCCCAGCCGCGACACAGTGATGATAGACAACACCCCCATTGACTATCTGGATTTCGCTTCGCCCGTGGCGGGACTGGGATCCAAGATGGGCCTGGATGCCACCAATAAGTGGGAAGGTGAGACCAACCGCGAATGGGGTACCCCAATAGTGATGGACCAAGAGGTTAAACAGCGGGTGGACGAGATTTGGGAACAGTTGGGCATAGAAGACCAAGCGACCCTATAATTCGCAATAACTGCGTTAGCCATTATGAAAATAAGCCTTCAACAGAGAGGTAAAAAGGAAGTTCAATGAATAGCATCCGCTGTAAGATAGAGAAAGTTGCCCCATTTAATGACGCTGTGTACCAGGTATTGCTGCGCCCCGAAAAACCGCTGGAATTCAAGGCTGGTCAGTACCTGTGCGTGGTAATGGGTGAGAAAGACAAGCGTCCCTTCTCCATAGCTTCGGCCCCCGGCAGCGAACTCATAGAACTTCACATAGGCGCAGCCGTCAGCGAGAGCTATCCCATGCAGGTGGTCGAGCGACTGAGAAACAACAGTCATATCGATATCGAAGCCCCGGGCGGTGAAGCTTTCCTCAGACACCAGAGTGTCAGACCCAGACTACTGGTTGCAGGTGGTACTGGCTTCTCCTATATCAAGAGCCTGGTAGAGCAGCAAATCGCCCTGGGGCAAAAAGTTGAAACCCTGCTCTATTGGGGCTGCCGCAACCCTGAAGCCATGTACTACGAAGCCATCGCCAGAGAGTGGCATCAAGCGCACCCCTGGCTGCATTTCGTGCCTGTAGTCGAACAGGCCGAGGCCGACTGGGCTGGGAAAAAAGCTAATCTACTGGCGCAGATACGTTCAGACTTTGTCAGCCTGGTAGGCTATGACATCTATATCGCCGGTCGTTTCGACATGGTCGGGGCTGCGCGTGAACAATTCCGCGAGATGGGACTGGATGAAGCCCACCTCTACGGCGATGCCTTCGCCTTTATCAAATAACCGCCTTCATCTTTATCCAATAGTGGTCGCTGCATGCGGCCGCTATTTTTGCCACCATTAATGTGTGTCAGCTCTCATCCACCGGGGTGCACAGTCCAAGCGCTCTGACATAGAATAAACAGATACACAGCAACCCCGGACACAATGGAGTTCCCATGAGTCATCCTCAAGTCACATCACTGAAACTGAAACGTAAATCCAAACTGCTCGAGATAGGCTTCGATGATGGCAGTCAGTATCAGCTGAGCTGCGAATTTCTGCGGGTTCACTCTCCGTCGGCCGAAGTACACGGCCATGGCAACCCCAAGCTGGTGACTCACAAGAAAGAGGTCAATATCAGCGCCATCGAGCCGGTTGGCAATTATGCAGTGAAGCTGATTTTTGACGACGGCCATGATACCGGCCTCTATTCCTGGCAGATGCTGCACCAGCTCTGCACCCAACAAACTGAACTCTGGGAACAGTATCTGGCTAGGCTGCGCGCCGAAAAGGGCAGCCGCGAAGCCCTGATCAGCATGAATATCAAATATAACTGAGGAAGGTACAAACAGGTTCCACGAGCGCCTATTCTAACCTTTGCTAGCGGATCAGCGAGCCCAAAGGCAGCCCGCTGAGTGCCCTGGCATCCTGCTTGGAAAACCAGGTATCGGGCAACGTCACCTGCTGCCACAACTCCCGGCACAGTGATTGGCTATCCTGCCAGTTGCCGGCCAACAGCCAAGGCACCAGCAGATCGCCCACATCCGGGTAGTTAATCGGCTCAGGGCTACCCCGTTTGAGCCAACGTTTCACCGTTTGCGGCTCCAGCGTCATCATACTGTCGGCCGCTGCCAGCAACTCGAGGGCGGCCACATTAGACAGCTGTTCAAACTGCCCAAGCAAGGGCTTAACCAGAAGTTTTTTGCCCAGAGTCAGGGCTTCACTGGCCAGTTCAAATCCGGCATTGGCTATCACCCCACCGCAGCTGGCGAGATCGGCCTTGAAGCCTTCACGATCAAAACCATGCCACAGAATATGCTCAGGTAAAGCAACTGGCGCAGCCTGGCTGTGATACACCATAAAACGGTAGTCATGGAAAGGGAGCAACAACTCGGTGATAGCTTGTGAGCTCTCAAACGGCAGATATACCAAAATATCGTGCGAATGTTCCACGGCGCCACGACTGACATCGACAAAGGGCGGCAATATCGGGTAACCAAAATGATGCCAGTGACACCCCAATGCCTGATCCACCGGGGCAAAGTTCTCCAGCAACCAGTTATTGAACCAAGAGTTCCCCACCTTGGGCACCGGATATCTGAGGGAAGCTTGATGGCTGATGCTTATACTGGGCACTCCCTGGCGCCTGGCAGCCCAGGCCGAAACCGGCTCGAAGTCATTGAGCAAGAGATCATAGCCACTGAGATCCAACTCACGAATGTCCCGCCAAAGCTCAATGGCAGAATTGTGCAGCACTGTCTTGGGGATGCTGACCTGCCCCTTTTGAGTAATAAAAGTCAACCCGGCACAAACCTGGTAATCGCCGAAGGCCTGCATATCAAAAAACTGCTGCGGCTGGCGACCGCTGAATAAATAGTCAACTTGAATATCGTGCTTTGCCAAGGCCTTGGCTACAACTCTAGCGCGACTCAAATGGCCATTCCCTGTGCCCTGAACACCGTAAAGTATTCGCATTGATTATCCTTATATCCAAACTGCAGCTATGAGAGTGGCACTGCTGCCCAAAAGAGCCCCCGCCAGGATGTCGAGAGGGTAGTGAACACCGAGAAACACTCTGGAAACTCCAACCAGGCCCGCCCAGATGAATACCGGCAGTGCCATTTGAGGATAAATTTGCCATACCGCACTGGCGA
The DNA here is from genome assembly GCF_047314685.1 of Shewanella sp. BJSY2023SW001. Taxonomy (NCBI): domain Bacteria; kingdom Pseudomonadati; phylum Pseudomonadota; class Gammaproteobacteria; order Alteromonadales; family Shewanellaceae; genus Shewanella; species Shewanella sp. BJSY2023SW001. The sequence goes on along the minus strand of NZ_JBKORF010000053.1, from coordinate 66,733 downwards.
ACACGAAAGCCCCCGCCGTATGGCCGGACGGCAGACTGAATTTATCAGAGGGCTCAAAGCTGGCCCTGAAGCCCACCAGAACCTGATGGCATGGACGTTTACGACGAATGGCATTTTTCAGCAGCAGATACAAAGGCAGTTCCACAGCGTACGCCAACAGCAACAAGGCGAAGAAACGTGACCCATCCTGCTCCAGCAACATGAGCAGCGCCAGACACAGGTAAAGCGGGCCATTACCTGATGCAGAAAACTTGAGAGCACAGGTTTCCAGATCATGTTTGCGGCCAAATTGTGTCAGCGCACGAAATGTTCGAAGATCGAGTTCAGCAAGGTAGGCAAACATGGCTGAGGCTCCTTCTGTGGACAGTAGGGAGCCAGGTCAAGGACTCCAATCTGTGTAGCAGTAAAGAGCTTAGTCAAGGGGTGTGACGGGCAGGTGACACCTGCCCTAAGCTTTTATGACATCAGGCAGTGATTGCCGCCCGGCCACGATAAATTTTGATCAAATGATAGACGTTAATACAAGCCACAAAAGCGTTCATACCTGCTACCGGCCAGGCAGAAATCGCCGCACCGTAAATCACGAACAGGGTACAACCGCTAAAGTTGATCCAACGCAGCCAGATAATGTCCTTCATCATCAGAGAAATGGCCACCATAATGGAGGCAAAATAGCCAATGATTTCAATTGTGTTAAGAGCTTCCATAAGGCACCTCGTTCAGGCTCTCTGCCGTCCATAAGCCTGACGGGGGATCCGTGCCCCTAAAGCAGGTTAAAGTTAAGTAAGTTTGAATGGTGCTTATATTAACAAAAGCCACAGCATAGTTGTAATAAAAATACGTTATTTAATGACTCACATCAAAAAACGGCGCAGATTTATACACTAGCTGCGAAATATTACCACACAAATGTTAACAAAAAGAAAATCCAGCAATACCGTGATTGATAACACTTTTCTTTTCAAGAATCCCTTATATACTGGCACTTAGTGCGTTATCCCGCGGTCTTGTCAGACCTTGCGGTTCAACAGGAGTGTAAATATGGAATACAACACCTCAGAACTTTGTGACATGTACCTGGATGTTGTCGATGTCGTCGAGCCTATGTTCAGCAACTACGGCGGTTGCAGTTCATTTGGCGGCTCCATTAGCACCATCAAGTGTTTCGAAGACAACGGCCTCATTCTCGATGTATTGCAGGACGATGGCGAAGGAAAGGTTCTGCTGGTAGACGGCGGGGGTTCTCTGCGCCGGGCTCTGATCGATGCCTCGATTGCCGAGGTTGCGGTCAATAACAACTGGGAAGGCATTATCGTTTACGGTAGCGTGCGTGATGTCGATGCCCTCGAAGAACTGGATATAGGTATCCAGGCTCTGGCCTCCATTCCTGTTGGTGCCGACGGCAACGCCATTGGTGAAGTGGACATTCCGGTGAACTTCGGTGGTGTTACCTTCCTGCCGGGCGATCATATCTATGCCGATAACACAGGGGTAATTCTGTCTCCTGAACCCTTGGATATCGACTGATATTCACTGTTGAACCAAAGCCGGCTTCTGCCGGCTTTTTTGTTGCCTTTTGCTCAACGTAGGCCAAAATAGAGGCTGTTATTGCCCCGTCAGAGAAAGGGAAACTCTATGGAACTGCCGCTCTCCCCCATCACGCAAACCAAGTTAGCTCAATCTTTCAGCCCCAGAGAAGGTGAAACCCGTCTGGGTCAGAAAGTGCGCCTGCTGCCAAGCGCGGCAAGCTATATGGATGCGCTGACTCAGGCCAAAGCCGCAGGCGCCCGTTTTGCCATCATAGGTATCAAGGAAGATCTTGGGCCCAGAGCTAATCTGGGACAAGGCGGCGCCAACCAGGCCTTTGACGCCATGTTGCCGGCGCTGCTTAACCTGCAGTCCAACCGCTTTTTAAGTGGTGAAGAATGCCTGCTGCTGGGGGAGATCATCCCGGTTGCCAATGCTGCCAATGATTGTCAGCAACTCAGACAAGAGGTGGAGTCGCTGGATCAGCAGGTTATAGAGGCCCTAACCCCGGTTTTTGCCGCCGGACTTGAGCCTATCGTCATCGGCGGTGGCCACAACAACGCTTTTGGCTTACTCAGCGCCGCCCGGGCGGCATTATCCAAGCCGCTGGCAGCGGTCAACCTGGATCCTCATTCAGACTTCAGGTTGCGGGAAGGCCGCCACAGTGGCAATGGTTTCAGTTATGCGGCGGCCAACGGCGCCCTGGGGCATTATCATGTGCTCGGGCTGCATGAACTGAAAAACAGTGAAGCCAATCTGGAACAACTTACGGCATTTGGTGGCAGCTGGCACAGCCTGCAGCAGATTTGGGTACGTCGCGAGCTGAGCTTGGAGAAGGCTCTGAGCGATATTGCCCGCCAGCTGCGTCATACGGGGCTGCCGGTAGCCATAGAGCTGGATCTGGATGCCGTAACCCAGATGCCCTCCAGTGCCTCAACCGTTGCCGGTATTCCTTTGTTGGATGCGGCGCATTATGTCAGCCATATGGCGCGCCACACCCAAAGTGTTTATCTGCATCTGGCAGAAGGCGCCCCGGCATGCCACGATGCAGGCCTGGCCGCAGGCTATAAGGCCGTGGGTCAGTGCCTTGCCGAACTAATTTACGCCTACCTACAGGCCAAACAGGTCTGAATGCAACTCCACTCTTTTTGCTTTAACGACGCCAAGCTTGCCTATGCCCGAATGGGCAGGAAGACACAGCGAAGTTCAGCCGCCATCGGCAATGCTATGGCGGCTGGGGCTATTCACCCCCGGCAGATATTGTGGTCTAATGCGCAGTCTGGCCACGGGGCCAACAGCGTTTTTTACTGCGGCGATCACAGCTTGGCCGCGCAAAGATTCAGCAAGCCGCACCAATAGCTTACACTCGCTGCAATACAAGTTAGTCATAGGAATACACTGATGTCTGAAGGCTCACCAAAGAGTACACATTTCGGGTATAAAACTGTCGAAGCTGAAAAGAAGGCCGACCTGGTAGCCGGAGTCTTCCATTCCGTTGCCGCTAAATACGACATCATGAACGATGTCGCTTCCTTTGGTATCCATAGATTCTGGAAACGCTTCACCATAGAGTGCGCCGGTGCCCGTCCGGGAATGAAGGTATTGGATCTGGCCGGTGGCACAGGTGATTTGACCGCCAAATTCTCGCACCTGGTGGGTGACAAGGGCCAGGTTATTCTGGCGGATATCAATGATTCCATGCTCAAAGTTGGCCGCAGCAAACTACGCGACAAGGGCATTGTGGGCAACGTCAATTACGTACAGGCCAACGCCGAAGCGCTGCCCTTTCCGGACAATCACTTCGATATCATCACCATCGCCTTTGGCCTGCGTAATGTGACCGACAAAGACGCGGCGCTGCGCTCAATGCAACGAGTGCTCAAGCCGGGTGGTAAATTGTTGGTATTGGAGTTCTCCAAGCCACAGCATGAGATCATGCGCAAGGCCTATGATCTGTATTCATTCAAGATCCTGCCCAAGATGGGTCAGTTGGTTGCCAAAGATGCCGACAGCTACGAATATCTGGCCGAGTCCATCCGTATGCACCCGGATCAGGAAACTCTGAAGCAGATGATGCTGGACGCCGGCCTGGAGCAGGTGGATTACATCAATATGACCGACGGCGTAGTGGCTCTGCATCGAGGCTATAAGTTCTGAGATGAATGAGCTGAGCCTGACATCCCAGTGGCGGCTGTTGTGCTGCGCCGCTCTGGAGATGGCACTAGAGAAAGTCACCGGCCAAGCCGAAGACGAATATGCCCGGCTGAAATCGCTGCACGGTAAAGTCCTGTGTCTGCAGCTCAGTCAACTGAATTGGCCGCTTTATCTGGTGTTTGCCAAGAAAATTCAGGTGCTTTCCAGCTATGAGGGCGAGGTGGCGGTAACCGTCAAGGCCGATGCCACCACTCTCTATCGCCTGGGCGAAGGCGAGAGTCTCACCGAGCTTATCAAGCAAGATAAGCTGGTCATCGAAGGGGAACTCGCTCTGCTGCAAACATTCAGCCATTTCCTGCAACAGGTCAGATTCGACTTTGCCGAGCCTTTGTCCCGTTATCTGGGCGATGCCCCGACGCATATATTATTGAGCGGTCTGGAACGAGCCAGGGCAGATTTAAGCCGGGTGTTTAACAAGACCCAGTCCCATCTGGCGCAATTAACCACCGAAGAGTACAAATTAGCCCCTCATCGGCTTGAATTTATTCACCATTGCGACAAAATTGACGAGCTTGCGGCCGCCACGGACGCCTTAGAACAACGACTCGCCAATTTGAAGGACAAGAAAAGCCCATGAGTTTCGCCAGTATCAAGAGAGGATATCAGGTTATCAGCATTGCCCTGCATTATGGTTTGGACGAGCTGTTGCCGAAAAAGTTGACCCCTTGGTACTTTAAACTCTGGCGTCGCAGTCTGTTTTGGCTGCGCAACAAACATAAATCCAAGGCCGGTGGTGAACGTCTGAAACTGGCTATGCAAGAGTTGGGGCCGGTTTATATCAAGTTCGGCCAGATGCTCTCCACCCGTCGCGATCTGCTCAGTGATGAATGGGCCCATGAATTGGCCATGTTGCAGGACAGAGTCCCGCCATTTGACTCCAAGCTGGCACGAGAAGCTATTGAGGCCGAGCTCAAAGCCCCCATAGAAACCCTGTTTGACGACTTTGACGATACCCCGCTGGCCTCGGCATCTATTTCCCAAGTGCATACGGCAACGCTCAAGTCCAACGGCAAACCTGTGGTCCTCAAGGTATTACGCCCCAATGTAGAGCAAAACATTCTCGCCGACCTACAGCTGATGAGCCAGAGTGCCAAGCTGCTGGAAACCATTCTCGGCCCGGATAACCGCCTGCGCCCGGCCGAAGTGGTGGAAGACTACCGCACTACCATTTTGGGGGAGCTCAACCTTAAACTGGAAGCGCTCAATACAGTCAAGCTGCGCAACAATTTTATCGACTCCAACGCCCTCTATATTCCCTATGTTTATGAAGAACTGAGCTATCAGCGCTTGATGGTGATGGAACGTATCGAGGGGATCCCGGTGTCGGACATCGCCGCGCTCAAGGCCCAGGGCACCAACCTCAAGCTGTTGGCCGAGCGTGGGGTGGAACTCTTCTTTACCCAGGTATTTCGCGATAACTTTTTCCACGCCGACATGCACCCGGGCAACATCTTTATTTCCCGTGAGCACCCGGAAGATCCTTTCTATATAGGTCTGGACTGCGGCATTATGGGAACACTTAACGACACGGATAAACGCTATCTGGCAGAAAACTTTCTCGCCTTTTTCAACCGTGATTACCGCCGTATCGCCCAACTATATGTGGAATCCGGTTGGGTTTCAGCCGATACCGACATTCAGGCCTTTGAGCAAGCGGTTAAAGTGGTGTGTGAACCCATGTTCAACAAGCCGCTGGATGAGATCTCCTTCGGCCATGTGCTGCTGGAACTGTTTCGCACCGCCCGCCGCTTCCATATAGTGGTACAGCCGCAGTTGGTCTTGCTGGAAAAGACCTTGCTCTATATCGAAGGCTTGGGACGTCAGCTTTATCCTCAACTGGATTTGTGGCAAACGGCCAAGCCTTTCCTTGAGCAGTGGATGGCAGAACAGGTCGGCCCCAAGGCAATGTTCAAAAAAGTGCAAACACAATTGCCCTTCTGGTCTGATAAACTTCCAGAGATTCCGGAACTGATATATGACAATCTGAAGCTGGGGCGTAATCTCCTTGGAGCTCAGCAGCAGATGTTGGATAAGTATCTTAAACACCAGCAAAAAGCACACAAGAGTAATTATTTGTTAATCACATCCGCAATTTTGTTGATCTGTGGCACGATTTCACTCAGTCAGGACGCTACACTGTGGCCGTCCTATGTCAGTATTGGGGTCGGAGCAATCCTATGGTTTGTTGGATGGCGATCCAGGCCTAAAATTAAGAAATTTTAATTAGTACATTTTAATTAAAGGTTCATAATTGAACCAAGATTATCTAAGAGGAAACCTTCATGGGTGGTATCAGTATTTGGCAACTTCTCATCATCGCGTTAATTGTAGTGCTGCTGTTCGGCACCAAGAAGCTGCGTTCACTGGGCGGCGACCTCGGCGGAGCAGTTAAAGGATTTAAAAATGCCATGTCCAGTGACGAGGACAAGAAGGCCATCGAGGACACTTCTGCACAGAACACTCAGGCAGACCCCAAAGCACAGGCGACTGATAAGAAGCCTGAGTCCAAGGACAAAGAACAGGCGTAATTCCCTATGTTCGATGGTATCGGCTTTATGGAGCTGCTGCTCATCGGGGTATTGGGGCTGGTCGTTCTCGGCCCCGAACGTCTCCCGGTAGCGGTACGTTCAATTACCGGCTGGATCCGTGCCATGAAACGCATGGCTAATTCGGTCAAAGATGAACTTGAGCAGGAGCTCAAGATCGAGCAGTTACATGCAGACCTGAAGAAGGCCGAGAGCAAGGGCCTCAGCAATCTGTCTCCGGAACTGCAGGAATCTATCGATCAACTGAGAGAGGCGGCCCAATCGGTTAACCGTCCCTATCAGGTTGAAGACAGCAAATCTCCAGCCCAGGAATCCCCCAAGGCAGAAGCCGCTGTCGAGGAGAAAACACCTGCCACCGAGACGGCTCCCAAGCCGACAGGTACTGACACTAAATAATGGGTAACGCATGTCGCAACAGCAGCCATTAATCAGCCACTTGCTTGAACTGCGCACTAAACTGCTCAAAGCCATTGCAAGTGTGCTTATCGTGTTTATTGCCCTGGTTTACTGGGCCAATGATATCTATCACTATATGGCGATCCCATTGATGCAGTCTTTGCCGGATACCGGCAGTATGATTGCAACGGATGTGGCCGCGCCGTTTTTTGCTCCCTTTAAACTAACACTGGTACTGTCTTTTTTTATTGCGGTGCCCTATGTGCTATTTCAGATCTGGTCCTTTGTCGCGCCCGGACTGTATAAACATGAAAAACGTCTGGTAGTTCCGCTCTTATTCAGTAGTACTCTGCTGTTTTATTTGGGGATCGCCTTTGCCTACTATGTAGTATTCCCGGTCGTATTCGGCTTCTTTACCAGTGTGGCTCCGGAAGGGGTTCAGGTAGCAACCGATATCAGCAGTTATCTGAGCTTTATTCTGAAGCTGTTCTTTGCCTTTGGTTTGGCATTCGAGATCCCGGTCGCCGTGATTTTGTTGTGCTGGGCCGGTGTCACGACTCCGGAAGACCTAAGAGCTAAACGCCCCTATATCGTTGTCGGTGCCTTTGTGGTGGGCATGATGCTAACACCGCCTGATGTCATCTCTCAGACTATGCTGGCCGTGCCAATGCTGTTATTGTTTGAAGGTGGACTCTTGGCTGCCCGTTTTTACAGCAAGGCTTCGGATGAATCAGACGAGGATGAAACCGAAGAAAAACAGGCATAATCAGCAGGCAGCAAGGGCAATAACAAGAATAAAAGAAGGATGATATTCATGCGTTTAACCTGGATTGCTGCCTCTACTGCTGCACTGCTTTGTTTTCAGGCTCAGGCCGGTATCGAGCAGGAATTGGCTCAATGTGCCTCCCTAACTGATAAACTCGACCGGCTCATCTGCTACGATGAGCTGGCTGCCAAAGTCTCTCATGTAAAAGCCAGCCAAGTTAGTGCTGCCGAAGCAACCACTGTAGTTGCCGCTGCGCCTGTGGCCAAGAGTGTTCAGGCCGATCCTGCGGCCGACTTCGGTGCCGATAACCTGGAATCCACTATCCAGACCAGCAAGAAAAATGAAGTTGCGAAGATTTTCCTGACCATCAGCGAGGTCGATAAAGACCCCTATGGTGCCCTCAAAATCAGCTTCAGTAACGGTCAGGTTTGGAAACAAACCGACAGCCGCAATTTCCGCCTGAAATCCGGGCAGAAGGTTTATATCGAAAAAGCCGCCTTAGGCTCATTCCTGTTGGGAACTGAAGGGCGCAACAGCACTATCAGGGTCAAGCGTCTGCAGTGAATCAATACCTGGATATCGCTGTCAATCTAATTGGCAGCCACCTGGAACAAGATCTCAATCGAGTTATCAATGAAGCGGCAGGCGAAGGCGTCTCGCCGCTTATCATTATTGGCAGCCATCTGGATGAAAGCCGAAGCTGCATCCAGGTTTGCCGGCAATATCCCCAAAAAGTCTACACCACAGTAGGTGTCCACCCTCATCATGCCAGCGAGTGGCAGACGAAGAGCGCCGCCGAACTGAAACAACTGGCCAGGCAACCGGGCGTGGTTGCCATAGGGGAATGCGGCCTGGACTACAACAGAGACTTTTCGCCGCGCCAGCAGCAACGCCAGGCCTTTGAGTCCCAGTTGGCTCTGGCGGTAGAACTGCAATACCCGGTACTGATGCATCAGCGCGACGCCCATGATGATTTTCTGGCTATTCTGGATGACTATCTGGAAGCCCTTCCGGCAGCGCTACTGCACTGCTTTACCGACGGCCCCAAACAGGCCGAAGACTATATTGCCAGGGATCTGTACCTGGGCGTAACGGGTTGGGTTTGTGACGAACGCCGTGGACAAGATCTGGTCAGCGCTCTGCCATTAATCCCGGACAACAGATTATTACTGGAAACCGACAGTCCCTATCTACTGCCACGCAGCATGCGACCCAAGCCGAAATCGGGCCGCAATGAGCCCAAGTATCTGCCTTACATAGCCCAAGCTGTCGCCGACATCCGAGGTCAGTCGCTGGAGAGTCTTGCGCGCCAGTGCTTTAGCAACAGCTTGCGTTTCTTTAAGCTGGAGAGCATTCATGGCTAATGCCTACTCCATTCTATTGCTCTTCTTGAGTTTACTGTCTCTCACTCTTGCTGCCGAACCCAGAGTCGCGGTTTCTGCAACCGAAGGGCTGGATTTGGATCTGCGCCCCAGCACCCGAGTCACAGAGCAAGGCGCTGATAGTCGCCTCAACCAGGTACAGAATTTACCGGATACCGCCTGGCATCCAGCCAATGACTACAACTTTATCGAGATGGGCGCCGATGGCCTCTGGTTCAACTTCAGCCTTTATGCCAAAGAGCCGGGCCATTTCAACAGAATACTGGCCTTTAATAACCCCAGTACGGACAAGCTGGAGATCTACCACTACATCGATGGTCGTCTCCAGCGTCAGCTAACATTGGGAGATACCCAGGCCTTTGGCCACAGAAGCATATTGAGTACCAGCTTCCTCTATGCCTTTAACATCAAACAGCAGGAACAGCACCAATTCTGGCTCAAATTGACCACCGCTGGCAGCAGCTATCTGCCTATTCACCTTTGGGAGCCATACGCGCTGCTACAAAGCCAGGAAACCCGCAATATGCTCAATGGCATACAGTTAGGCGCCCTGGCCGCTATAGGCTTGTTTGCATTGTTTATCGCCCTAACAACCCGCTCCTTCAGTTACAGCTATTATGCCGGTTATGTATTGACCATGACGCTATTGGTTGCCTGCATCAATGGTACGGCCTTTCGCTATCTTTGGCCCAATGTGCCGCAGCTGCAACAATATGTTATCCCTTCGTTGGTCCCTCTGGTGATTGCCTTTGGGATACTCTTTACCGAGAAGGTATTACAGCTCAAATACCACAGTATCCGTATGTTGAGGGCCTGTCGCTATACGGCGGCCAGCGCCATACTGCTGATTTTCGCCACTATACTGCTTGATTACGCACTCGCCATCTATATTGAGATAGTCTCAGTCATGTCTGTGAGCCTGATGCTACTGTTTTTCAGCATATTGCAGGCGATACGCGGCAATAAACTCGCCAAACTCTACACAGTATCCTGGAGCGGGATGACGCTGGGGATCTTCGTCTCCTGTTTCATGTATCTGGGTATTTTAAAGCTACCCCTGATGCCACAAACGCCGGTGCTATTGGGGCTCACCTTCGAAGTCGTATTTATGGCGGCAGTGTTGGCGATACGCTACAACGATGAACGCAAAGCCAAGCAAAGAATTCAACAGGAAGCTCTGAGACAGGCGGAACGGATCCGCGAAGCCAGAGAAGAAACCCTTAGAATGGAAGCCGAGAGTAACGAGAAGCTGGAACGTATGGTACAAGAACGCACTCTGGAGCTGGAAATAGCGCTCAGAGAGCTGAATGAGGCCAACCAGAAGCTCACCGAAAAGGCCACTATAGATAGCCTTACCGGGGTCAAAAACCGCTCCACCTTCGACAAGCGTCTGCAGGCCGAAGGGCGCATCAGCCGCCGACAACAGACGCCGCTGGCACTGCTGATGCTGGACATAGACAGATTCAAGACCATTAACGACACCCATGGCCATTTGGCCGGCGATCAAACCCTTAAAAGTATTGCCAATACCCTCAAGAATATCCTCAGGCGCCCAAGTGATCTGGTATCACGTTTTGGTGGTGAGGAGTTTGCTATTATATTGCCTAATACTGATACTATCGGGGCCCTGAGTGTGGCAGAACAGATACGTCACGCCATCTCGGCCTTGGATGTCAGCTGGGATAAACAGACAATCCCTCTGACCGCCAGTATCGGCGTCAGTGTCGCCATTATAGAGTCGGATATGCACATCACCCAGTTGCTGGAGCAAGCCGACAAGGCACTGTATTGCGCCAAGAATTCAGGCAGGGATCGGGTCTACGCCTTTGATCCCGAGCAAGATACCCTTTCAGATCCAGCCAGGAGCCCAAAGTGAACATAATTACCAGTGCCTACCCACAGCGTCGTATGCGCCGTATGCGCAAGCATGAGTTCAGCCGCCGCCTGATGGCTGAGAACCTGTTGACAGTCAATGATCTCATCTACCCCATGTTTGTGCTCGAAGGTAACAAGCGTACCGAATCTGTAGCCTCCATGCCGGGCGTTGAGCGTTACAGCATAGATCTGCTGCTCAAAGAAGCCGAAGAGCTGGTAGAGCTGGGTATCCCTTTGATTGCCCTCTTCCCGGTAACACCGGCGGAGAAAAAGTCTCTGATGGCCGAAGAAGCCTACAATCCTGACGGTTTGGTGCAACGAGCCGTTCGAGAGCTCAAGGCCGAGTTCCCTCAATTGGGCGTGATGACAGATGTCGCACTGGATCCCTACACCACTCATGGACAAGACGGCATCATAGATGAGACCGGTTACATCATTAATGACATCACCACAGAAATTCTGGTGAAACAGGCACTGTCCCACGCCGCAGCCGGTGCAGATATGGTAGCCCCTTCAGATATGATGGATGGCCGCATAGGTGCCATACGTCAGGCACTCGAAGCCGCAGGCCACGTCAACACTCAGATTATGGCTTACAGCGCCAAGTATTCCTCCAACTACTATGGCCCCTTCCGCGATGCGGTCGGCTCTGCCGGCAACCTCAAAGGCGGTAACAAGCACAGCTATCAAATGGATCCGGCCAACTCGGACGAAGCATTGCATGAAGTCGCCCTGGATATTCAGGAAGGCGCCGATATGGTGATGGTGAAGCCAGGCATGCCTTATCTGGATATAGTGCGCAGAGTCAAAACCGAACTGGGTGTACCGACTTTTGCCTATCAGGTCAGCGGTGAATACGCCATGCATATGGCAGCAATTCAAAACGGCTGGCTGGCAGAAAAAGCCATAGTGATGGAATCTTTGCTGTGCTTCAAACGCGCCGGCGCCGATGGCATTCTCACTTACTTTGCCAAGCAGGCCGCCCAATGGCTGAAAGACGCCAAGTAAATTGAACTCCAAAGCCGCCTTCAAGGCGGCTTTTTGTATTTGTCTCATTCCCGGCAAGAATCCACTCCCTCGTTGAAAAACCTCTTTGTTCAGATCAAAATTATTTAGTGATCTTGCTAACATACATAGTGTTTGTCTCTTTGCGATATCCCTCACCAATGGTTGAATCAAGGTATGGAGTCACCCCACCCGAGGTAGTATGATGCACCAGAATGTAAAAGCGTTACTCGCCACCACCGCGTTATTCTTCAGTTGCCAGGTTATGGCCAATGGCGGTTGTGGTTTCGAAGACAAACAGGAAGGCTTTATCGCCACCTGCAGCGAGGAGAAACAGGAAGTGATCTTAACGGGCGCAGTCGAAGCACAGAAACTGGTGACAGAATTACCCGAATTCAGCAGTGGCTATCAAAGTTATCAGGTAGAAGCAGAGGTATTGGCTCCAGTAAAAGCGGTCAAGAAAGCCACAGAAATTGTCGTCATCATAGGTACATGGTGCCCGGACTGCCACAGAGAAACACCGCGCTTTATCCGCATCATGGAGCAAGTAGCCAACCCTAATATCCAAGTGCGTTATATCGGGGTAGATCGCCAGAAACAGGATCCGGAAGGCTTGGCCGCTCAATATGACTTCCAGCGGATCCCAACCTTTATTGTGCTTCAGGATGGCAAAGAGATTGGCCGTATCGTTGAACGCCCGGAAGTATCTCTGGAGCAGGATCTAGCCAAGATCCTCGAGTAATCTTTCAAGCCACTATGCCGCGTAACCTAAGGTGCACTCGGACTGTAGCAACAAAAAAATGAGATAGTAAAAAGGACCTGGTTAAGGTCCTTTTTTAATTGTGCTTATTCTGCAAACTGCCGTTTGGCCAACATCTGCAGCACCCCTTCACGCAAAGCGCCGCCGGATAAATGCAGGCGTTCAATACCCAAAAGTTCAAACAGCGCCAGCAAGATGGCAACTCCGGATGCAAAGGTCGGCGCCCGCTCGGGACAAAGGCCACTTATGCTATCCAAAGTTAGGCTCTCCTGCGCAAGCAACTCCTGTTTCAACGACTCCAGTACCGTCAGGGTCAGGGTTTCCGACTCCTGCCTGTGCTGCAACACTTCAACCACTGACTGCACTGCTCCGGAAGCACCGACCACCGAATGCCAGCCCAGCGCTTTCAAAGTCGATTTGTGTTCAGCCAAGGCCTGCTCCACCTTGGCTCGCACATCGTCAAAGTCCAGCGGTTGCAGGGGGGCAGAGGTGAAAAAGCATTGATTATAGGTGACACAGCCTATGGGCAGACTGGTTTTAAACAGCACCTTTTCACCGTCACCCACAATAAACTCGGTACTGGCGCCACCTATATCTATCACCAGGCGTCGCCCTTCACCATGAGTGGTCGCCACCATGCCTTGATAGATAAGTTCGGCTTCGCGCATACCGCAGATGATCTCTATCGGGTGCCCCAATATTTGCAGGGCACGACGATTGAATTCATCTGAATTACTGATACATCGAAGAGTTGCGGTAGCAATAACAGCCACATTGGCATCACCAACTTGATGCTCGACAAGCATATTGGCGAACATCGCCAGGCAATCGAGGCCTCGTTCGAATGCCGCCTGATTAAGACTGCCATCGGCCTCAATTCCCTCGGCCAACCTCACCTTACGTTTGTATTTGGCAAGAACCTTGGGCTGGCCGCCGACGGTACGGGCAACCAGCATATTGAAGCTATTGGAGCCAAGGGTTATGGCGGCGTAGGCGGGTTTCGGCATTCAGGAATGTCTGCGGGTCCTGTCGTGACGAGGTGGACGACCACCGCTACGATGAGCTCCCTGAGGACGTCCCTGACCGCGATCGCGGGTATTACGCGGTCCGGCATGCTTACGATGGATACGAACCGGTGCAGGAATATCATCGAGCAAGGCTTCGGCATCGTAAGAGGTTACCGGAATCGAGTGCTTGATATAGTCTTCGATAGCCGGCAGGTTGAGGGCGTATTCTTCACAGGCAAAGCTGACTGAAACCCCTTTGGCACCGGCGCGGCCGGTACGACCGATACGGTGAACATAGTCTTCACAGTCATCAGGCAGGTCGAAGTTATAGACATGGGACACATCAGAAATATGCAGGCCACGGGCTGCGACGTCTGTGGCCACCAAAATATCCAGATCACCCTTGGTGAACTGCTCCAGGATCTTAAGACGTTTCTTCTGTGGCACGTCACCGGTCAGCAGACCGACTCTGTGACCATCTCCTTCGAGCCAGCCCCAGAGGTTCTCACACTGATGCTTGGTGTTGGCAAAGACTATCGCCTTATCCGGCCAATCTTCCTCTATCAGGGTAAGCAGCAGTGGGATCTTGTCCTTCATCGAAGGATAGAACAGCTCTTCCTTGATGTTTTTTGAGGTCTTCTCTTCCGGTGCAATTTCGACTTTGACCGGATCATTCATATGGTCATAAGCCAGCTCCTGCACCTTCATCGACAAGGTAGCCGAGAACAGCATGTTGAGCCTGTCTTTGGCATCCGGCATACGGCGGAACAGGAAGCGAATGTCTTTGATAAAGCCCAGATCAAACATGCGATCCGCTTCATCCAACACTACCGCCTGAATGGAACTGAGGTTGATAACCCCTTGACGCACATAATCTATAATGCGTCCTGTAGTACCAATCAGGATATCCACGCCCTTGTCCAGCACCTTGCGCTGGGCATCATAGCCTTCGCCGCCATAGACAATCCCCACCTTGAGTTTGGTGTGTTTGGACAGCAAGGTGGCATCTTTGGCTATCTGAATCGCCAGTTCCCGGGTTGGTGCCATAATGATGGCTCTGGGCTGATTAAGTTGGCGTTCGGCGGGAATATCGGTTGAAAGTAAATGGTTAAAAGTTGCTACCAGAAAGGCCAGGGTCTTGCCCGTACCTGTCTGCGCCTGACCGGCGATATCCTTGCCCTGCAAAAGTACCGGCAGGGAAAGTGCCTGAATAGGCGTACAATATTCGAAACCGTTTTCTGCAAGCGCCTGAATTACTTCAGGATGTAGTGGCAGTTCGGCAAATTTTTGTTGAGATAAATGTGTTTCGCTCATAGCGCAAGCATACCAGTTAGGGTTGCAATAAGATACTCGATCGTTTGAAATAGCGACAAGAAAAAAACGGTGACTTGAATTGCCGTTAATCCAACCCAATATACAGGTTAAGCCATTAACAGACCAGTAATGGCAACCCAACTGGAGAACATCATGAGCGATAAAATTGTGTACCTGAGCGACGACAGCTTTGAAAATGACGTCCTGAAATCAGAACTGCCTGTATTGGTAGACTTCTGGGCCGAGTGGTGTGGCCCATGTAAAATGATCGCTCCCATCCTGGACGATGTTGCCGAAGAATACGCTGGCAAACTGACCATCGCCAAATTAAACATAGATCAGAACAACGCTTCACCTGTTAAATACGGTGTTCGCAGTATTCCTACCCTGTTGCTGTTCAAAAACGGTGAACTGGTTGCCAATCAAGTTGGCGCCCTGTCCAAGACTCAGTTGAAAGAGTTCATCGACGCCCAGATTTGATCACTCAAATCAAATAAGTGACACCCGGCACGCCCTAGAAATAAAAATGTGCCGGGTTCAGTTAAACTTCTGGACGCCCTGTCCTGATAGTGCTACTTTAATAACCAGATTCTTTCTACTAACCCACTTCTCGCTGTTCAATCAACATCCATCAAGTCCAATTTGAGAGATTGAGCGCGTAAGCTTTGTCGCGTGAAACAAGACCCACCAAAAATGAATTTAACTGAATTAAAAAACAAGTCTATTGCAGACTTAGTCGCACTGGCCGAAGAAATGAAGCTGGAGAATATGGCTCGTGCCCGCAAGCAGGATATCATCTTCTCTATATTGAAAGCCCATGCCAAGAGTGGTGAAGACATCTTCGGCGGCGGCGTTCTGGAAATACTTCAGGATGGATTTGGTTTCCTGCGCAGTTCCGATGGTTCGTATCTGGCCGGTCCCGATGATATTTATGTTTCGCCAAGCCAGATCCGTCGTTTCAACATGCGAACGGGTGACACCATTTTCGGCAAAATACGTCCCCCAAAAGAAGGCGAACGCTATTTTGCTCTGTTGAAAGTCAACGAAGTTAACTTCGACAAGCCTGAAAACTCCCGCAACAAGATCCTGTTTGAAAACCTTACCCCACTGCATGCAGAAGAACGTCTGCGTATGGAACGTGGTAACGGTTCCACCGAAGACATCACCGCCCGAATTCTGGACCTCTGCTCACCCGTGGGTAAAGGCCAGCGTGGTCTGATTGTTGCGCCACCCAAAGCCGGTAAGACTCTGCTGCTGCAGAACATTGCCCAGTCCATCACCTATAACAACCCTGAAGTGGTGTTGATGGTACTGCTGATCGACGAACGTCCTGAAGAAGTGACCGAAATGCAGCGTCTGGTTCAAGGTGAAGTGATCGCTTCCACCTTCGATGAGCCTGCAAGCCGTCACGTACAAGTTGCAGAGATGGTTATCGAAAAGGCCAAGCGCCTGGTTGAACACAAGAAAGACGTAGTGATCCTGCTGGACTCTATCACCCGTCTGGCTCGTGCTTACAACACGGTTGTACCTTCATCCGGTAAGGTACTGACAGGTGGTGTAGATGCCAACGCACTGCACAGACCCAAGCGTTTCTTCGGTGCTGCCCGTAATATCGAAAACGGTGGCAGCCTGACTATTATCGCCACTGCGCTTATCGATACCGGCTCCAAGATGGACGAAGTAATTTACGAAGAGTTCAAGGGTACAGGTAACCAGGAACTGCATCTGTCACGCAAGGCCGCTGAGAAGCGAGTATTCCCTGCCATTGATTTCAACCGCAGTGGTACCCGCCGTGAAGAGAAACTGACCACGCCGGATGAGCTGCAGAAAATGTGGATCCTGCGTAAGATCCTCAATCCTATGGATGAAGTCAGCGCGATGGAATTCTTGATCGACAAACTGGCAATGACCAAGACCAATGAAGAGTTCTTCACTGCGATGAAGCGCACCAAGTCTTGATGCAAAAGGCAACGGTCCTCATAGGACCGTTCCTACTCTGAAATCCATTAACACCATTCAGTCAAAGTTTGCTTAACTGAATGGTGTTATGTCAAACAGGTTGAATCTTACAGGTCGAGTGCCAAGATTTTCGAGCGGCGCTGGTAGTTGTAAAGCTGCTTCTTCTTGTTAGGCAAAGCATCCACCTCCACCAATTCAAAACCATGCTCAAGGAACCAGTGAATACTACGGGTCGTCAACGCGAATAACCTGGAGTAACCACGTACCTTGGCCTGGCCTATGATGTTTTGCAGCAGCAAGCTACCGCGATCGGCATCGCGATAGTCAGGGTGTACCACCAAACAGGCAAATTCGCCGGCATTATCCTCTTCAAAGGGATAAAGCGCCGCGCAGCCTATCACCAAGCCATCACGCTCAATAAGCATAAACTGCTCTACCTCTATCTCCAGTTGTTCGCGGGAGCGACGCACCAGGATACCCTGCTCTTCCAACGGGCGGATCAGGTTGAGTATGCCGCCAATGTCGGCAATGGATGCACGCCGTAAGCGCTCGGCACTCTCAGTGACTATCTGGGTACCTATACCTTCACGAGAAAACAATTCCTGCAACAGGGCGCCATCTTCCAGATAGCTGACCAAATGGCAACGGGGTACGCCACTGCGACAGGCATCAATACTGGCCTTGAGAAACGCCATGGTGCCGACGCAACCTTCACCTTGACCAGCCAGTTTATCGAGAATTTTCTGGGCATCGTTGGGCATCAGCTCGGCAATCACATCACCATTACGGTCCAAAATACCGTTCTGGGAGCTGAAACCTATCATCTTGTCGGCTTTGAGCTTGATTGCTACTTGAGTCGCTACCTCTTCAGCAGTGAGGTTAAAGCTCTCGCCGGTGACCGAAGCAGCTATCGGCCCCATCAGGATGATGCAGTTATTTTCCAATTGCCGCTTAAGCCCTTGAACATCAATACGGCGCACCTTGCCGGAGAGGCAATAGTCAATGCCATTGTCGACCCCCAAAGGCTGGGCGATGACAAAATTACCGCTAACCACATTGATCTGAGCTCCCTGCATAGGTGTGTTCGACAAGCTCATGGACAACCTGGCTGTAATATCAAACTGCAAAGAACCAGCCACCTGCTTAATCAGCTTGAGAGTGGCTTCGTCGGTGATCCGTACACCTTGATGATAGGCGGGCTCAATCTGATGATGAGCCAAGGATTCATCTATCTGCGGCCGGGCGCCATAAACCAATACCACCTTGATCCCCAGGCTATGCAGCAAAGCAACATCATTGATGATGGAACGAAACTTAGGCTGAGCCAGCGCCTCCCCTCCTAACATCACAACAAATGTCTTACCCCTGTGAGCATTGACATAGGGAGCAGAATGACGAAAACCATCAACCAATTCTGTGGTACGCACCTTGGGATTTACCTCACACTCGTTAAAACCGGCAGAAATGAATGCCACACCTGTGGCACGAACAATATGTTAATGCATTTAAATTCACTTAAAAAGCATTTATTTTCACATGCAGTTATTTTAAGCCCTAACCATTCACAAGCAGGAGAAGCAATCTCCAAATGCTTTTCCCAAAGACCACTATCGAGTCAATATTCGCAGCCAGGGTTCCAGTTACTGCAAAGAAAGGTATAGCAGGGATCTGTTGAGAATGTATGAACCTGTAGCGCCCCGGAACCAGCGCCATAAGGTTTGCTATTATCGATGGGCAGATAGACAGGACCTGCAACTCAACCTGCCCCAAACAAGAAGAACTCCAGGTAAGAGACACGGATACGGCGAATATAAAGTACAAAGTCAAACCTCGAGTACCGACGTCCTGCCGGCGGGCTCGTAGCTGGGAAGGAGGGTTTCTGCAAATATCGATGCAACTGCCGCCCTATTATCAATTTTGAATTCAAACGCGGATCAAAAATCAGCCTGATTGCTGTACCATATAGCCACAGTTACAGAGGCGATATCGAATAGGGCATCACAGCATCGGCCCGGTCTGATTGACATCGGCGACTGACATCTTTAAAACGTCACCCAACTTGGCGATAGCGCTACGAGACACAGCAAGGACATGGACTGATGGGACAGCTTATAGGAAATTTCTTCTCGGTAGTTTGGCGAGTTCTCGCTGCCGTTTTTGGTCACTGGCAAGCGCCGCCCTGGATGCATTGGTGCATAAAACATCCCTTTAAAGCATTGGGAAGCCTACTGCTGCTATCTGTATTGACTGTGCTTTGCTGGGGCGGCTGGTATTGGTACCAGCATTTACCCAAGCCCTATACCCTGCACTACACGCTCAAGGCGCCGAGGCTGACCGATTACCACCAAGCCAAACCTCAGGTCGCTCCCTTGACCCTGACCTTCAGTGGTTCGGTCGCGCCTTTGGATGTCATAGGCAAACCCGTCTCCAAGGGCGTCAGTCTCAGCCCCCAACTCGCCGGACAGTGGCGCTGGGCCAGTGACAAACACCTGCAATTTACTCCGGATAACGACTGGCCGATTGCGGAAAAGTTCGCAGTCAGCCTGGATAAGAAGCAGCTGCTGGCAGACCATATCTTACTGGATAAATACCAGAGCGAATTCAGCACAGCCGCCTTCACGGCCACCATCTCTGACGGACGCCTGTACCAGGATCCGGCCCAGCCGAGTATTCAAAAGCTGGTCGCCACCCTGGCCTTCAGCCACCCGGTGGATACGGCTTCGGTCAAACCCCAACTGGCGATATTGCTGAGCCCCGGCTTGACCTACAGTGGCAATGGCGATACCGAAGTCACCTTCGACGACAAGCATCTGTTCGCTTACATACATTCTCCTGCGCTCGTCACGCCACTTGAGCAGAGCACTGTAACCCTGGAAGTCAGCAAAGGGATCCTGGCGGCCAGCGGCGGCAACAAGGCGGGCAAGAGCCAATGGCAAGTAGAGGTTCCCGGCCGTTATCAGCTGAGCTTTAAACACCCTCAGGTCAACTTCGCCTACAACGACAAGGATGAACCCGAGCCGGTATTGACAATGGAAAGCTCACGTCCGGTCAACGACGAAGCGCTTCAAGGCAAGGTACATGCCTGGTTGCTGCCGCTGAAAAATCCCAAGGGAAGCCGTCACTGGTATCAGGAAAATGTCACCGAGCAGGTGCTGGCCAAGGCCGACAAACTGACTTTGACCCAGATCCCCGGCGCCGAAGGCCTCAACCAGTTGCACAGCTTCAAGCTGAAAGCTCCGGTCGATCGCTACGTGGCGGTAATGGTGGATAAGGAAGTCGAAGGCCAAGGGGGTTATCTGTCCCGCGATGCCGTGCTGACTGTGCTGCGAATGCCGCAATATCCCAAGGCGCTCAACTTCCTCGGCGAAGGCTCCTTGCTGACTCTGGACGAAGATCAACGCCTCGGCTATCTGGCCCGTGGGGTGCAAAAGGTGCAGATTGAAGTCGCCCAGTTGCTGCCTGATCAGCTCAATGCCCTGATAGATCAAAGCTCGGGCAGCTTTGCCGAGCCCTACCTCAACAACACAGATTTCGACCGTTTGGTCACCCGTCAGGTGTTCAAGCAACAGCTTGCCGGGCGCGATCCCAGCAAGACGCTCTACGGCAGCGTCGACCTCAAGCCCTTCTTCAAGGACAAGCGCGGCATCTTTGTGGTCAAGCTGACTCCGGCCGATGAAAGAGACAGCCAAACCTTCGACTATTACCAAACCGAGGCCCACGATCTGCGCTTTGTGGTCGTGACAGATCTGGGGATACTCGCCAAACGCAGCCGTGATGGCAGCCAGGATCTGTTCGTGCAATCCCTCGGTAAGGGGACTCCAGTGGCCGGAGCCCGGGTGGCCGTCATCGGCCGCAACGGTTTGCCGGTAGCCGAGGCTTTGACCGATGAACGCGGTCATGCAAGCTTTGCCAAGCTTGGCGATCTACGCCGGGAAAAGACCCCGCTCTACTATCGGGTCGAAAAGGATGGCGATCTCTCCTTCCTGCCGCTGGCTGATTGGCGTCGCCAGCTCAATCTGTCCCGTTTCGACACCGGCGGCAGCTACGAGAGCGACGATCCCGGCGCCCTGAGAGCCTACCTCTTCACCGACCGCGGGCTGTATCGCCCCGGTGAAACGGCTCATATCGCCAGTTTGGTGCGGGGCCAGGACTGGAGCACCGCCCTGGGTGGCCTGCCGGTAAAAATGCAGATCACCGACCCCCGCGGGGTGACCGTGCTGGATCGCACCTTCAAACTCGATGGCAGCGGCTTTGACAGCCTGGACTTCAGCGCCGGTGAAACCGCTGTTGCCGGTGACTATCTCGCCACTCTGTCCCTCATCAAAGACAGATACCGCCTCACACGTCTGGGGGATGTCACCTTCAAGGTGCGCGACTTCGAGCCGGATCGCATCAAGGTGCGAGTCTCTCTGGGCACCGACAAGCAGTTTGAAGGCTGGCGCAAGCCGCAGCAACTCAAGGCCGAGGTCTTGGCCGAGCAACTCTTCGGTGGCCCGGCGAGCGATCGCCGAGTCAGCGGCGAAATGGTGCTATCACCAACCGATATCAGCTTCAAAGCCTGGCCCGGCTATCGCTTTGGGGTATTGGGCAAGCTCAAGGAATCGTTCCGCGAAGACTTGAGCGAAACCACCACAGACGGCGAAGGCAAGGCCAGCCTGGACTTGGCGCTGGACCGCTTTGCCGGCAGCACTTACAAGCTGCACTTGCTGGCGCGGGTATTTGAAGCCGGTTCAGGCCACGGCGTCAGCGCCCAAGACCAGCTACTGGTATCCGATGCCGACTGGTTACTGGGCTACAAGAGCGATGGCGATCTGGACTTCATCAGCAAAGACGGCAAGCGTGTGCTCAACCTGCAAGCCGTTGGCCAGGACCTTCAAGGTGTAGCTACTGAGCTCAAAGTCGAGCGTATCGCCCGGCGCTGGGTGTCTGTGTTGGTGAAACAGAATGACGGCACCTACCGCTATGAATCGCGCCGCAAAGACAAACTGCTGGGCAGCAGCGCCCTGAGTCTGGCCGCAAGCGGTGGCCAATTGGAACTCGACACCAGGGAGCCGGGTGACTACCGCCTGCGACTGCTGGATGAAAACGGCCGCCAGTTGAACCAAATAGATTACAGCGTTGCCGGCAGCGGCAACGCCAGTCGCACGCTGGAGCGCAACGCCGAGCTGGAACTGACGCTAAACAAGGCAGAATATCTGCCGGGTGAAAGCATTCAGGTAGCGATCCAGGCCCCTTACAGCGGCGCCGGACTCATCACCATAGAGAGAGACAAGGTTTACGCCTTCAAATGGTTCAAGGCCGACAGCACTCGTTCGTTGCAAAGCATTACCCTGCCGCAAGGCATTGAGGGCAATGCCTATATCAATGTGCAGTTCCTGCGGGCACCGGACTCGGAAGAAGTCTTTATGAGCCCGCTGTCCTATGCCGTGAAACCCTTTAAGGTGGATCTCGGTGAGCGGCGTCAAGCCATCGCCCTGAGCCTGCCGGAAAAGGTTAAACCCGGGACGCAACTGGATATCGACCTCAAGCTGCCAAGCAAAGCCAGAGTCGTGGTATTCGGGGTTGATGCCGGTATTTTGCAGGTGGCCCGCTATGAAGCGCCGGATCCACTGGCGCACTTCTTCGACAAGAAGGCTCTCAGCGTAGATTCGAGCCAAATTCTCGACCTGCTGCTGCCGGATCTCAAGGTGCTGATGCGCCAGGCTGCCCCCGGAGGTGACGCCGCCGCGCTGCTGGCAGCCAACCTCAACCCCTTCAAGCGCAAGCGCGCCAAGCCTGTGGTCTACTGGTCGGGTATTCGTGAGTTGGCCGCCGGAGAGCAGCGGCTGCAATATACTGTGCCCGACAGCTTCAACGGCAGTATCCGCTTCTTTGCCGTCAGTGCCACCGAAAGCGGCATAGGCACCAGTGAGGCCAGTGTCGCGGTTAAAGCGCCTGTGGTGATGAGCCCCAATGTGCCGGCTTTCCTGGCACCCGGAGACAGCGCCGATGTTACTGTGGGACTCTATAACACAGAAGCCGAGGCGCAGGATGTTACCCTGACCCTCAGCCTGAGCGGCGCCCTTCGCAGCGACCTGCAACCGCAGCAGTTCCATATCGAACCGGGCCGAGAGGCCACGGCGCACTTTGCCGTCAAGGCAGGCGAAAATCTGGGTCAAGGAGAACTCCACTGGAAGCTGGCCACCAGCGAAGGCGAGCTCAAGATCAGCGAGAGCATCTCGGTGCGGCCGTTAACGCCCCACCGGTTGACCCTGGCCACGGCTGTGCTCGACCGTGCCGAAGCCAAGCTCAAACTTGACCGTCAGCTGTTTACGCCGTTCAGCAAGGTGGAAGCGGCCCTCGGCAACAGTCCGCTGGTTTGGGCTCAGGGGCTGAGCCACTATCTGGACAACTATCCTCACGCCTGTACCGAGCAGTTGGTATCCAAAGCCGTACCGGCGCTGCTGCTGGGCAAGCCCCAGGATAATCTCAATGACTTTAACCAACTCATTAGCCAGTTGCGTAGCCGCCAGAACAGCAGCGGCGGCTTCGGTCTCTGGGCCGCCAACCCGATAGTCGAGCCTATGGTGGCCTTGTATGTGGTAGACATGCTGCTGGACGCCAAGGCCCAGGGTTACCCCGTGCCCCAGGATCTACTGGACAAGGCCAACAGCTATCTGTCGAGCGTGAGCTCCGGCCCCAGCAGCGGCTTGGATGAGCTGCGCGAGCGTGCCTATGGCGCGTATCTGCTGGCCCGCCAGGGGGTGCAGGTGAGCGGCGCCCTCGCCGACATCCGCGAGCGTTTGCAGCGCTACTATCCCAAGGATTGGCAAGCGGACATCGCCAGTGCCTGGCTGGCCGCCAGCTTTACCCTGATGCAGCAGCAACAGTTGGCCGAGCCGCTGTGGCAGGCGCAGAAGTGGCAGCTGCTTGAGGACAAGCCCCAGCGCCTAGGCCTCTACCTGGATCCCATGGTGCACGATGCCCAGCTGCTTACACTCATCGCCCGTCAGGCGCCACAGCGCCTGGATGACCTGCCGGAACAGCTGCTGCCGCGCATGGGCCAGTGGCTCAGCGAGCAGCGTTACAGCTCGCTGTCTGCCGGTACTCTGGTGCGGGCACTGACCGCCCTGGATAACTCCCGCGGCGATCAGGGGCTGGCCATGCAAGCCTTGGTCGATAAGGCCTGGCAGGCACTGAGTCTACCCAAGGCTAAGCTGCCCCTCGGCAGTGAAGAAGTGAAATACCAGAAAACCGGCAGCAACCCTGCCTTCTATCTTCTCAGCCAGCAGGGATTTGACCAAAGCCCGGCCAAGCCTTTCAGCCAGGGGCTGGAGGTGAGCCGCGACTATCTGACCCAGGAGCTGCAACCTCTTGCCAAGGTCAAGGTCGGGGATGAATTCCTGGTCAGGCTGCGGCTGCGCGCCACAGATATGGACCAGTTGCAGCAGGTGGTTCTAATAGATCTGCTGCCCGGCGGCGTGGAGCCGGTTTATCGTGACAAGGATGACAGCTTCGACGGCTGGCAGCCGCCAGTGGGTATGGCTCAGCACAGCGACTGGTCGCCACAGTGGCTCAATGTTCGCGAAGACCGCCTGGTGCTCTACGGTACCGCCTGGCGCGATGCCAAAACCTTTGTCTACAAGGTTCGGGCCACCAATGTCGGCCAGTTCCAGGTGCCGCCCGCCTACGCCGAGGGGCTGTATGATCCCCTGGTTCAGGCTCAGGGCCCAAGCGGTGAGTTGGTGATCGAAGCGCCATGAAACGCCGCTATTTGTGCCTGCTGGCCCTGGCAGCCTTGCTGCTGGGGCTGAGACTCTGGCCGGCACAACCTTTTTCAAAGCTGGCGCCCAGTTCCCGCATGGTGTTGGCCGCCGATGGCAGTCTGCTGCGGCTGACGCTGGCCAGTGATGGCCAGTATCGGCTCTGGCAACCCCTGGAAGGGGTTTCAAACAACATGGTGCAAGCCATCTTGCTCAAGGAAGACCGCTATTTTTACTTCCACCCCGGCATCAACCCGGCGGCCACCGCCAGGGCGATAGTCGCCACCTATCTTAAGGATGATCGTCAGGGCGCTTCGACCCTGACCATGCAGCTGGCCCGGCGAGTTTACAACATCAACAGCCGCCAGGTTGCCGGGAAATTGCAACAGATGCTGGCGGCGCTCTGGCTGGAGCTGCGTTACTCCAAGCATGATATTCTCGAGGCCTATCTCAATCTGGCGCCCATGGGCGGCAATATTGAAGGTGTCGGCGCTGCCAGCCGCATCTACTTTCATAAAGACGCCGGTGAACTGTCACTCAGTGAAGCCCTCAGCCTGGCGGTCATGCCGCAAAGCCCGGCGCGCCGGGCCCGCTTCGGCGCCGACTTTCAGGATGCCCGCGACCGTCTGGCGTTGCTCTGGCAACAAAGCTATCGCGACGATCCCCGCAACAACGGCCTGTTGACCCTCACCGCCATCGGCCATGACCGCACTGAGCTGCCATTTCTGGCGCCGCACTTCAGCCGCCGCCTGCTGCGGGATAATAGTGACACCCTAATTCACAGCACCCTGGACATCAGCCTGCAGACCTTGCTGGAGCGGCGCCTTGGGCTGTATATCGAAAGCCAGCGCCATCTGGGGGTCAAGAATGCCGCCGCAATCCTGGTGGACAGCCGCGATCAGAGCATCAAGGCCTGGATAGGCTCGGCAGACTTCTTCGATACCGATATCCAAGGCCAAGTGGACGGCGTCACCGCCCGCCGCTCGCCGGGCTCAACCCTGAAGCCATTTCTGTTTGGCCTGGGCATAGATCAGGGGCTCATACACCCGCTGAGCATACTCAAGGATGCGCCCACCGCCTTTGGCAGTTTCCAACCGGAGAACTTTGACCACAGATTTACCGGCCCCATCAGCGCCCACGACGCCCTGGTCAAGAGCCGCAATCTGCCGGCCGTGTGGCTGGCAGGACAAGTAAACCAACCCAATCTCTACGGCTTCCTGCGCCAGGCCGGCATTCAGGGGCTCAGAGGTGAAAGCCATTATGGATTATCCCTGGCGCTGGGGGGCGGCGAGCTGACCATGGCGGAGCTGGCGCGGCTGTACCTGATGCTGGCGAGCCAGGGCCATGACTATCCGCTGCGGGATCAACAAAGCCAGCCCATCAGCCCGCAAGGAAAGAGCTTGCTGAGCCCGGCCGCCGCCTTTATGGTGCGGGACATACTCAAGGACAACCCCCGCGCCGACGGCCTGCCCGGCAGCAACTGGACCGTGGCCTGGAAAACAGGCACCTCCTGGGGGTATCGCGATGCCTGGAGCGCCGGTATCACAGGCCCCTATGTGTTGGTGGTCTGGGTGGGTAACTTCGACGCCACCCCCAACCCGGCCTTTGTCGGCGTCCGTACCGCCGGGCCACTGTTCTTCGCCCTCAGCGATGCCTTGCAGGGCGCGCTGCCGGGCACGGCTGACATGGCCAACACGCCGCCGGATACAGTGAAAAAGGTAGCCTTCTGCGCCGCCTCCGGCGAGCTGCCCAACCCTTGGTGCCCCAAATTAGTCGATGGCTGGTATATCCCGGGAGTTTCTCCCATCAAGGTCTCCAACTTGCATCGCCCGGTGTGGCTGGATAACAAAACCGGCGCCGCCGTCTGCCCGCCCTACGACTCGGCAATTCACCACCAGGAGGTGTTTGCCTTCTGGCCGTCAGACTTGGCGGCCCTGTTCGAGCAGGCAGGTTTACCCCGCAGGAGGCCGCCGGAGCTTCCGGCCGCCTGTAGCCAAAGAGTCGCGGTCAGCGACTCGGCCCCGCTTATCCGCTCCCCCTTGAAGGGTGTCACCTACAGCCTGCGCCAAAGCGTGGCCAATGAACACATCGCCCTCAAGGCCGACGCCGCCTCCGACAGCCAAATACTCTACTGGTTTGCCGGTAACAGCCTGCTCGGCCAGAGCCTGCCGGGCCAAACCCTGGAATGGCGCCCACCCAGAGCAGGACGCTTCCAACTGTCGGTCAGCGACGACAAAGGCCGCAGCGCCAGCAGACTACTTCGAGTAGATATGCTACCTTGAGCCGGGCCGCTATTTAGATCACCTCAGTTTCGGCCTCTTCAGCCCCACAAATGCAGGACGTTCAGATATTGCTGAGGTTGTAGATAAATCCCCGCAGCACGGCAAGGCTCAAGGGTAATTCACCAGAAGAACTTTCTAAGCTGTCTGGGTGGCAGTGAACCGACCGTGGAGTTACCCCCCGTAAGAAAGGACTTTCTAAGCTGCCTGGGCGGCAGTGAACCATGTCACCGAGCTTTATCAGCTGCCGGTGCATTTCTAAGCTGCCTGGGCGGCAGTGAACAACGCATCCGGCGTTGAAGTTTCAATCGAACATTTCTAAGCTGCCTGGGCGGCAGTGAACAAAGGCAGGCCAATTTGTAAGCATTGCGGCGATTTCTAAGCTGCCTGGGCGGCAGTGAACTATCGCAACATAAGCGAGTAAGGGCGGGTAGCTTTCTAAGCTGCCTGGGCGGCAGTGAACATGAGGTGACCGTCGCCAGTTATGCCGACTTTTTTCTAAGCTGCCTGGGCGGCAGTGAACCATAGCGTTTCTACCCCAAAAGCCCCAATCAATTTCTAAGCTGCCTGGGCGGCAGTGAACAACAAGACTAGGTGCGCCAACATCATCCCAACTTTCTAAGCTGCCTGGGCGGCAGTGAGCTATTTCGCGATTATTTTACCAATTCTCCTTATTTTCTAAGCTGCCTGGGCGGCAGTGAACATTTAACAGCCTGCTGCGAAGCTTTCGTATCTTTTCTAAGCTGCCTGGGCGGCAGTGAACAAGCTCAACGCGATAAGCTCCGACCTTGCAAATTTCTAAGCTGCCTGGGCGGCAGTGAACAAAAAATGCTGTGAAAGCTCTCAATGATGTAATTTCTAAGCTGCCTGGGCGGCAGTGAACCATTAGTGTATCTCCCATAGATATACCAAGGCTTTCTAAGCTGCCTGGGCGGCAGTGAACGCATAGGGCCCTCCATGTATGGTTTGGTTTCATTTCTAAGCTGCCTGGGCGGCAGTGAACGTAAATCGCGCGTACAATAGCGCGTATAGCTGTTTCTAAGCTGCCTGGGCGGCAGTGAACGTCATCCGGCATATACTCAGCCCTTGACGCAGTTTCTAAGCTGCCTGGGCGGCAGTGAACTCTGACTTGCTCATTCCAAGCGCCACATCCTTTTTCTAAGCTGCCTGGGCGGCAGTGAACATTTTCGATGCACATAGCAATAGCTATCAAAATTTCTAAGCTGCCTGGGCGGCAGTGAACGGAAACAAGCGCATGAGAATGGTATCCATTGATTTCTAAGCTGCCTGGGCGGCAGTGAACCTTTAGAGATAATTGTGCGCATTTGTATGTGCTTTCTAAGCTGCCTGGGCGGCAGTGAACCAGACGTAGAAACAGACTTGGAGCCTACTCAATTTCTAAGCTGCCTGGGCGGCAGTGAACATTGAGCAACATAAAGACCATGCCCATGTCCATTTCTAAGCTGCCTGGGCGGCAGTGAACATCGGCACCAGGCCATTTGTTAGGGCCCTGAATTTCTAAGCTGCCTGGGCGGCAGTGAACGCTGAAGCAGAAGCACAGGCCAGGATTGAGCATTTCTAAGCTGCCTGGGCGGCAGTGAACCCGTCAGCAGTGGGAAGACATGCCACTGCTCATTTCTAAGCTGCCTGGGCGGCAGTGAACCTTGTTCTCTCGTGGTGCCTTCATCCCATGCATTTCTAAGCTGCCTGGGCGGCAGTGAACTCGCAGAGCGCCAACGCCAAGTATCGGCAGAATTTCTAAGCTGCCTGGGCGGCAGTGAACTTTTCCTTCACAGCCTCGATGCAAATTGCTTCTTTCTAAGCTGCCTGGGCGGCAGTGAACTTTTCCTTCACAGCCTCGATGCAAATTGCTTCTTTCTAAGCTGCCTGGGCGGCAGTGAACCACGTAGTGCATTGCCGCAGACTCGACCGTCTTTTCTAAGCTGCCTGGGCGGCAGTGAACTGACTGATAAGTTCAACTGGTCATCAGGACATTTTCTAAGCTGCCTGGGCGGCAGTGAACTTCGAGGTATTCAAGCTGCTGCTTTTCCCACTTTTCTAAGCTGCCTGGGCGGCAGTGAACTTGCTATTTGTTTTGCTCTTGGATTTATGGCGTTTCTAAGCTGCCTGGGCGGCAGTGAACCGATTTTAACAAAGGTAAGGGAAACGGATGATTTTCTAAGCTGCCTGGGCGGCAGTGAACGCTAAGTTAGATCCTAAAGAATGAATGTGTCCTTTCTAAGCTGCCTGGGCGGCAGTGAACAATAGAATAAAGCAATAAAAGAAAGTCACAACAGGTGGTTAGGATAAAAAACCTATTTTTACCCTGTTGAATACCACCTGTTGTAACTGATTGTATACAAAGCTTATTTTTAAAGAGCAAAAATAAAGGGTAAAACTCACCCTTTGATGCTTAAAAGTGCGGTACTGTTCC
Organism: Shewanella sp. BJSY2023SW001; assembly: GCF_047314685.1. Lineage (NCBI taxonomy): Bacteria > Pseudomonadati > Pseudomonadota > Gammaproteobacteria > Alteromonadales > Shewanellaceae > Shewanella > Shewanella sp. BJSY2023SW001. The sequence continues at coordinate 37,527 of NZ_JBKORF010000053.1, read as the reverse complement.
AAGCGATGCAATACCATTAACTTTACGACTCAGCCCGTAGCAATCGAACAGCCCATCCACAGGTGTACTTTGCGGATATCTTTCGATAAACAGCGGGAACTTGCTGTTTTTGTCCGGCGAACGTTGTTTCGTTTGCTGGCTGTGCAAGAAGATAAATGGCAAATCACACTGCCCAGTCGGTTTGCTTTTTTCAAGATCGGTTAAGCACTCGGCCAGCGGCTTGCCCGACTTTGCCGCCCATAATGCCGCCTTTTGCTGCATAGCCCGCTCAATCCGCTCAGGCGATTTCACCTGTTTGCGTACAAAGCTCACGTAGGAAACATCACTCGGTACGGGTTTGATCCCTTTCATATGCGCATAGTCTTCGAACCGATTCAGCCATTGGTGAATGGCTAGCTTTTCCAATGACGCTTGTTCTTTGGCAAAGAGGCGCAATTTACTGCCCAGGGGAAACTTAGCCCGGAGATAATCAGGAAAGCCAACCGCAACACTAGACTGATTTGCATCCACTTTGTGTTCAACAAGTGCAATATGCACTTGTTGAAACACGTTTTGCCAGAGGAAACCAAGCGAGATATCGACATCCGGTAGTAAGGTAATTTCTTGGTAGTAGTTCATTACCGCCACCTATTTATCACTTTCGCCGAATACCCCGCCGCGCACCAACACGGCCACCACATAATGCTCATCTTCTTCACGCGGTAGTGGTTCTCCACGAGCCCACTTGTCAAAGAAGCTGTAAAAATCCTGCTTATCTTTCGGAGTGCGGAATGCTTTACCCAAATTGGTCACTGCGCCATAAGGTTCTATGGCAATCGCCCCTGCACTTTGTTCTGCCAAAGCATATTCCGGATACCAGGTATCAATAGAACGCAATGCATTACCTATTTTTTGTGAGTGCATCGCTGCATGTTCATTAACGGCATAAAGAATTTTACTTTTCTTGGTTTTGCTATTGCCTTTATCCAACACTAGCTCTTCACTTGGATAAACTTCTTGCGCTTTACCCACTTTTGCGTAGCAGTCAATTTGCAGCATCAGGTGTTCGGACTTACTGGCCAAGGCCTTGGCAATGCGTTCAGCCAAACTACTCACTTGTTCGTCGTTATGATCGAAATGACGGGTGCTGAACTTTTTGGCGTCAAACGTCCAAGTTTGCTCCGCCCCTTTATTAAGCGCCTTAACTTGCACTTCGATTTCTTCAGCACCCACTCGGTTACGCCATAAGAAACGCGCGTTTGCCAGGTTAGTGGCGTAGCGTTTTGCCAATTCAAAACAACCATGCTTGGCAATGTACTGCTCAACTGCGGCACTATAGCTCTGTTTGAATTGCGCATTATTACAAGCCGAAGGTTGAGCTAAACCACCCAACACTTTTAGGGTGAAATGGAGTTTAAGAGTGTCTTGATCTTGCCCCAGAGCACAGGCATCGACACGTTGTAAGTTTGCTTTCTCCACTTCGGCATTTAACTTAAGTGGATCATTTTTTACTGCCGCTTTTAAACGGTTAGAAATGGTTCCACGTACCGATTTTTCTTGTAACGATAAAGGAGTGACCTGTTCTTTAGCGTCCCAGCTAGTGCCAAATAGATAGCCATCTGATGGGACTAGTTTCTTCTCAAATGCCAATACTGAAGCGGTGTCGTTAATTTTAGCCATGAGATTGTTCCTTATTGATGTTCGTTGATAGCGTTAACTTGCTGACAAAGGTAAAGATCGTTTTCTAAATCGGAGTTGTATTGCCAAAGGGCGTCATCGAGGTTTTTAATTTTGTGCGCCATAACAAACTCACCTAGCGTGACCACGCTTTCGGCAAAACGATGGGGCGTAGTGGGATCTCGTTGATTTTTCGCCTCACCTAATGGTGAAATGCCCTGAAACCCAGTGGCAATCGGCACAATCCAACCATGGGTTTTGCGCTGGCTGTGCCAAACAACACTGCCATCTTCAAGCTGTTCACAATTGTGGTTAACGCTGAGGTAGCCAAGCAGTGCATCTAATGCATCATTGTCTTGCTGCATGGCCTCTATCATTAGATCGCGCCGTTCTAGCAGTACATAGCCCGGCATCAGTTGGCGTAGAACTCGCGTCGTATCCTCTTCTGTCACCACTGAGCCGATTGCGGGCTTTCCTATACAGATGACATCACCACCCGCTACTTTCATGGTGGCGATGACCGCTTGCAATTGCCCTGCAAAATCAGGATATTGCACCTGTTCCTCATCGCCACTCCACTCAATCACTAAAGAGACGTCTAAATGACAGCGTGCTTCTTCTATAAATGCCGAACGCGAACCGTCCTTATCGAGTGGGTTACCTGTACCAATGATTGAATGGACAAAATCGCCCTCACCTTTGTGAGTTTGTACATCACAGCAATGACTGACAACGGCGACACTGTGCAGCATTAACTCAGACAGACCGGCTTGGTTCAATTTGCGCTCCAAAGCGTGGACAAACCCTAACCATGCTGTCATGGCCGGAAAACCTATGGTAAAAGGGCTTGAGAGTGCATTGGCGTTGTGAATTTTAATATGGGGCAAAATCAGCACTCTCATCGAAAGTTCTCCCTATTGCTGGCAACCACTGTCTCAATGGCCAAGAGTTCTTGATCAGCCAGTAATAAGGGGTTGCTGATGACTTTGCTGCGGCTGTAGTGGTTGATTAAACCACGGGCAATTTGACGAGTGATTTTATCGAGCCACTCATTCTCTTGTTCTCGCTGCGATTCAAATTCAGGGTACAACCAAACTTTTTGCTCCGATGGCAATTCGCTTGGTAAGTCGCCTTGATGGTCAGTGAGAAACAGGCGCACTTGCCACATTTTTTCAATAACCAAATCAACGTATTGCTGAATACGGTAATCGCGTCCATCACGGATATTGATGTTGTTATAGTCAGCCTTAAACAGTCGATGCAACGCTTCCAACACCTCCTTGGCTTGCCAAGCAGTAAAACACTCTTTGAAAAAGTCCGTCTTAGGCAAGCGGATTTCTCTGGGTGTTAAATTAGGCGGAATGGATGGAAGAAGATGGGCTTTTCCCGCATTTTGGTTATTGAGCACGCTGATGTTTTGAGGTTTTGTACCGCCAAAGCCAATGGTCGTTAGACCAAATATTTCTTGATAACCCTCTGGGTGAAATCGATTGGCTTTTTTGCTCTCTCTGGCCTCTTTGACAAGCTCCCCAAATCGCATTGCATCAAGTCGTTTGCGTAATTCAAAAAGATGGCCTGAATGGGTCAATAGTGACAATAAATGATATTCACCTTCGGCTACCGGGAAATAGACCTGCTTAATCTTCGAGCTGGATACCGAAGCTTGATCGCTATCGATCATTTTTAAAAAACCGTCTCGTAGCGTCTGATAATCACAGGTTGGCACCTCAAGCAACTGGCGAGCCAACTCACTTTCTTGTTCAATATGCACGAGCAGAGAGCGTTGATCGCTCATCGGCAAGCTCAGGAACTTATACACGTCCAATGCCGCTGCATTACCGAGTGCATCAGGCTCTACCGCCACATTGCCTGATCGCAGAAAGCCATCGGCACTCGGTTTATTCTTGGCAATTATCGATGAAACATAGCCATTTTTGTTCTTTCGCGCACTCGGATGACTAAAGGTGCAGGGATGTGAGGCTATTGAGATTTGCCCTGCCCTTTTAGCAGCATCGGGTAACCAATTTGCCAACAGAAAGTTTTGCTCACACTCCCGCTGTTTTTCCAATACTTCTGATTCTTGCATCGAGGTACTGACATTTTTCTTAAGCCAGGCTTCTTTGCGCTCGGCAAAGAAGGTGACTATTGCTGGATCTAACACAGTAAATCCCTCCACTATTTAACCTTAACCAAGCCTAATTGGTCGTTGTAACTGTATTGTTGACTTCCTTCCCGGTAGATAAAACTGATTTCTCCGTATCGTACTGACGTGACAAACTCCTGCTCAGGGCTTGGACTGTATAAACTGACTAACTCACTGTAATCACGCTGTAGCCAAAGCTTCTGTTGTTGGGTTGATGGAAACGGTAGATGTTCAATATTCAAGGTGCGTTCAATCGGGTGTAAGCCGCCCTGATCTTCACGCAAACAAAACTCAATGCTGCGCGCTTTTTTAACTAAGTAGATTTGCACTGAGGGTTCACTTTTACGAAAGCGTTTGAAGTATTGCGGCAATGCCGTAAGCCACCAGTAGCCATGAATATGACCGTGTAAATGCTCACACCAACAAGATTGACGCTGGCTTTCCCGACGGTTGCGGCTGAATCTATCCCGGCGGTTAACTTCGCTTACTTCTGACTTGCCGATTTGATCCGTGCCGCATGTTTTGGCGGTGGCAAAGTGCTCTAAATCCGCCAAGTTTTTTTGTGGCTCCAACGTCGCTCGCTTCTGAATTCGAGCAACCGCATTAACCGATTGCAGCAATGGCTTTTCGTCCACCAACTGGGTTAAGTCATGAGTGACGAGCTGAGTAGTTCGGTCGGTTTCATAGCCAGGACGGTTAAATACTCGCTCTTCTCCCCCCTTGAACCCTTTGAGGTTGTACTGCAACAAGCCAATATTGGGCACAGGAATTTCTCCATCACGGTGCCTGCGTACACGGCCTGCCATTTGAATAATCGAACGAAAAGAAGAGGGCTCTATCACCGCCCAATCAAAGTCATGGTCACGCCCCACTTCTTCCACAGGCGTAGTCACCAAAATAAAGATCATATTTTTTGCAGAACAGGCATTTAAATGACCGCGAATAATGGGATGGCTGAAGGCAAGCGGTAATTCGTTCGCGGCTTCTTTACGCTTAAGCACCTCATCTAGATGCTTTTCTTGCTCGTGACGCAGCAACAACACTTGCTGACTGTGGTAAGCCATACAACGTACTTCGGTATCTGCAGGCCAATCACAACTGAGCAAGTACTTGGTTAGCTCGACACAGGGTTGAATATTGGCAAGGCGCACCACACCAAAGGAAACTTGAATTTGGCTTTGGGGATCTAAGGTAAAGTGGTGCCGGTGTTTAGCCAGCACCGCTTGCTTTACCGTTGCAAAATACTGAGTATCAAGCGGTAAATCTGGTTGTTTGAGGCAGGGGATAATTTCGGCTTTACGTTTGGCGGTTTGCTGTTTGAGCTTCTCGACCCGTTTATTGATAAAGCCTTGTTGCAAAGCCCGGTAAGCCTCCAAGTCATAATCATTGCTCCCCACCAACTGAGTATGTGCCGTAAATTCATCAATATAAATACAATTAATGCTGGCTTTTCGGTCACGACTAGCGGCAAATACTGCCCACCCCTGGCGATAGGCATTGTACAAACCGAGCGCTAAATCCGGCGGGATGGTGGCAGAGGAAATCATGACTTTTCGCCCCAGCATACCGGCCAAGTGAACGAGTCTGCCAATCGCAATCAGATCGTCGCCAGTAAAATCATCGATTTCATCTATCACCAAATCGGATGACATTAACCGTAAGCAAGGCAATATATAACGCCCACCCCGTTTGGTTTCGGTAGCCGCCATAATATGATCTATGGTGCAAGCCAGTACCGGGGCATACAGCAACTTGCGATCTTTTTCCTTGATTAAAACTGTGGTGAGTTCTTCTTCGGGCAATACGCCCTGCCAATGCAGTTCATCAGTTTCTTCTTGCAAGCTTTCCATCGATTCAGAGCCAAGCTCAGCTTGATTAAGTTCCACTTCCTCCTTATCGACTTGCGCACCAGTCTGGTGATGTAACTCGTAAATCGCCTTAGAGCCAATGAGCACAGCGAGATCTTTATCTTGCAGTTTGAGCCGCTGCTTGTATTCATCGCCGGTTTGCAAAGTAAGGGTGCGCAAACCAAGCGCGAGAATAAACCGCAGACTTTCACCATCCTCCGAGAGCGCCTGCATGATTTTGGCGTTAGCCATAGTTTTCCCGCAGCCAGTACTCGCCATATTGACCACAAAACAACCTTGGCTTTTATCTTCAGTATGCTCACGCCACTCGATAATTTTACGTACCGCTTTGTCTTGCCAACGGAACGCTTTTGGGGTGCTGCTTTTGGGTGCCAGCTCGGTAAGTTCAGTCGCTTTTAGCGGCTCAGATTCAAAAAAGGGCAGCAACCTCACCGTATTCACCGCCACCCTGGCGACATTAACCAAATGTTCATCCAGCTTTTGTTTACGCTCTTTGGTCTCGGGATCTGTATTGGCGTACAGCTCGGTTGAAACCTTCCAACTAGGATCATTGGCTTGCGAGGAGTAATAATGGTCGCCCAGCATCAAGCACAACCGTGCATGGTGTAAAACCACGCGCCAGCTGCCGTCATTCATCGCTTGCTCTAACAAAGGCAACTGATGCAATAAATCCTTAGCTCGGCGTTGCAATGCCGTTAGCCAAGTTTGTGATTGGGAAAGTAACCCTAAAGGAAATTCAAAGCATTTGGGTAACAGCCTGTTGTAATCCTCAAATTGGTTTTCATACCCCCATGCCGAAGTAATTCTGGCCAACAAATCACCAAGCGAACTATTATGATTCTCTCGCTGTTCCCGACACATCTCTTCTTTTTTGGGCAGCGGTAATCTGTGATGAGAAACAATTAACCAACTAATCAATGCTGCTGCGTTGGGCAGTTCGCTTAGTGGCTTTTCCGTTTGTAACCTTTGGTAAGTCAATCGCGACTCATCAATGCCTTGGTTGATCAGAAAGTTCAACCATGCTTCATCGTGACTCTCACTCATCTGGCTTGTAACGAACTGATGAAATAACAGGCAAGAGATCCACTCATGGCGCAGTGGGTCGCCTTTATGCTGGGTTTTAATCTCTGGTTTTAATTTTTCCTGAAACAGTAAAGAAGCCTTACCCCAATCGTGCAACAAAGCGGCCATAGCTGCGAGCGCTTTAATCAGTGGCAAATATTTCCAATCACTTTCATAGTCGCTGTTGAGTAAATCTTTCTCAGTACTGTTAACTGGCACCACACCTTCCAAATTAAATTTCTTTTTATTCCCCACCACCCATAAAAACTGGCTGCGGGAGCGAGAGCGGATCCAATGGCAACTGACGGCAGTGCTGCGGCTGGCGGTTTGACGTAGCATTTTTTTCACCGTTAACAATCCCTCTTCGGTGATCAGGGTTTGCCAGGTGTTATCGCCAATCCGGTTGGCGAAAGCATCCAGTACGCGACGGGTTTTCTTAAGCGCGTTTTTTTCACACTGAGAGACAAAGGTGACCATCATAATGGGATTACCTCGCGCTCTTGTTCACCCTGACCTCGCAAGGCAACGCGTTTTACTGTGTCAAACATAAAGTCGAGGGCTTTGTGCTCAATAAAGGCTTGCAATATTTGCTGGCGAAACTCTTGTTCGGTTGCGTTTTCTTTGGCACAAACAAAGGCCCAGGGCAGCACAATGGCGTCTTTGATTAAATCGGCCACATCAAACACCAAAGCACCGCGGCGGGTTTTACCATGCATCACGGCAAAGCCATGCGGAATCCCCAATACCCACAAACAGCTTGCTGCCAAACCATAAGCTAAGTAGTTGCCATGATTTAAAAAGTCGTTGGCTTTGTCGGTACATTTTTTGTCGGGTTGTTGTTGGCGAGAAAAACCCTCTTTGCCGGTATTATTGGCTGCGTATTTGTATAGAACTTTGGTTAATTGCGCTTCGGTAAGCAGCAGCTCTGAAGATTGACTGGCTGCCACTGTGCGCTTGTGGAAGGTTTCAAGTGATTGTTGGATAACCTGATCCTGAACATTGAACTTTTCCAGAGCGAGTTCACGGTCAGTGCGCCACACCTTTTGTAAGTAGTCGATTCGGGCATTTTGAAATTGTTTCGCGGCGGCTAAGCGCTTTTCATCATCAAACCAAAATGAGAGCCAGCCTTGCAGGTATTCGGTAGGCCGATATTCACTTTGCGGTGTAAACCATTCCACTTCAGTCGCCATATGCAACGGTGTGCCGCCACCGCCACAAAACCCTACCAGTACTCCGGCCTGCGAGAGCATACGCATTGCGGCCTGAGTAATTGATGTACCGTTGCCAAGCAGCAAGACTGTGGTGTTGGCGATAGGGATATTGAAGTAGAGGTTTTCTTTATCAGCTTCGGTTAAATAGAGTACTCGGCCATCTTTTTGCATTACGCGACAATATTCGAGGTAATACATGTTGGCGCGTTTTGAGTGCAGAATCACTTTAAGATCAGAGGGTGAGAAATCGTCCATTTAAATACCTCGGCGTTAGATATCAGTTACTTTTACCCAACTTTCCTATTGCCACCAATACTGTACAGACACTCAGGTTAACTGAGTTTACCTTGGCTTAAACCATGCCGGTCCTAGCTATTGAATAGCCACTGCTTGATGTCATTTCGGTTTACCAGCACCAACTGCTGAGCCTCTGGAGTGCCATCCAGATACTTGGTATTGACCTGCATTTCCCTGAGCAGGTAATCCACCAAAGCTGCCCGGCACTGAATAATGAGTTGTCCCCCTTCCATCTGATAATCTTTGGCCAGCACCTGTTGTTGCTGGGCTGTCAGGCGGGGATCAGGAGCCAGAATTACCGCCAGCATGGTCTGCCAGGCAGAGTCATCTTTTACAGTTTGATGGGCGATGCCCTCCACAACAGGAATTCCCCGAAAGCGGCTCAGGACAAGATCGCGAAAAGCCGCTGACTTTTCACAGTAACCCCGAACATGGTAGCGGCTGCCGGCCTTGACTAAGGTGTGGGGGGTAAAAATTCGGCCTTCATCTTCGGGATTGGACAGAGAGACATATTCCACCTCAAGCCTGAGGTTTTGCTCGATGGCATTAATCAAACCGGCGAGGACATGGCGGCAAATGTTGCGTTCCGGCAATGCCATTCGGGTGGCACAGGAGCCATTCAAGGGGCGGGGCTGAGCAAAGTAACCTGTCTCGTACCAGAGGAAAAAATCATCCAGGGAAGCGGAGGAGTAGCTGAGACTGGCGTGCTCCGCAAACCCGAAACAGGCCTTATCGAGCTTTATCAGGGCGCCGGGGTGCAATTCCCGGTATTTGGCCAAATCTTTGTGGGCTTGCTGACGGGTAATGGTAAATTGGTGTTCGATATCTTTATTGCGGACTCTCCCTTTCCAAAAGGCCAACATCTCGAGAAAAGCAAATCGCTCTATCGGCAACTTACAATTGCTCACCTTCCCCTCCATGGACATTTAGCTGTCGTCACCTGAACATAAATTCAGTCTGCCATAGCCCCATGTTAACGAGTAGGTCTGATGGCGAAATATTCGACACAGCTCATACAATATATGATTCGGTAAAAGTCACTCTGATAAATGCCCTCAACATATTGTTTAGTAAAAGAAGACGGCCGAATGGCCGTCTTGTTAGATACCTCGGCTCTTGGGTATTAAATCTCTGCCGGCTCCAACATAAAGACCTTCTTATGCTGTCCCATGAGTTGTTGCAGCAGTTGATTGGTCTGCTCCAGCGTCAGCTTATTCAGCGTGTTATCAGTCTCGGCTAGCTCCTGAAGTCGCCCTTCATCGGCCATGGTCTGTGCCAGCGCGGCGCTCCAAAAGGCGGCGCTTTGGCGCTGTTGACGCTGCAATACGGCCAGGGTTTGCTTGGCCTGTTTGAACTCGGCCACACTCATGCCTTCGCGCACCAGATGCTGCACTACGGCATCGGCGTCTGCGGCCAGCGCCTCGGCCCGCTCAGGCGCCGCGGTGAAGTTGAGCCGTCCCAGATAATAAGCCGCCGGGTCACGCGCCAATAGCTGCGACATCTGGATCACATAAACACCGGAAGCCTCGGTGCGCAGTTTCTGCCGCAGCCTTTGGTTCAGCACCTGCTCTATCAACTGCATCGCCATGCTGTTTGCCGCACTCCACTTCGTATCCTGGCTGTATTGGATCTGCACCATGGTTTTCGGGCTGCTGCTCCAGGGATAACGGCGCTCCATGGACTCGGCCTTGGGGCGAATGTTGCGGTCAGTCCAGCTCTGCGCCGTTTTGCCATCCTGTTTGGCAAGATGACCGAGCCAGAGGTTGGCCTGCTCGCCCAATTGCTTGAGCGGCAGATTGCCGCTGATGCTCAGCACCATGGCGCCCGGGTCACCCAGCAGTTGCCTATCTAATTGCTCAAGCCTTGCCAGCTCTGATGCAGGGTCATTGCCCTGCATCAATAGCAGCTCTCCGTTCTCAAAGGCGGCTTGTGTGATGGCATCCATAAAGCGCCGCTCGGCGGGCATATGATTCCGCTGTTGCTGAATGGCCTGTAGCTGCCTGCTCAAAGCCTCCTGGCAATACTTGGGCTGGGTCAAACGCAGGGTAAATAACTTGAGCAGCGGCGCCAGGGTATCGGCGGATGCCTGACCACGCAGGCCATGATGCAGCAGCTCGGCATAGGGGGTGATGCTGATGCCGTATTGCTTCTGCAAGGCCAGCAGATCCCGGCCCGAATATTCGCCGATACCGCAGGAGGATGGCAAGTAAAGTGCTTGGCTGACATAGCCCTTGGTGTTGTGGTTCTCCAGAGAGCGGCCACCGGGAAGGCGTAGATCCAGCTGAATATTATCGGTCAGCATAGGATCGCTGTGCAGCAGCAAGGTCAGGCCATTGGCCAGTTGCCAGCGCTCGCTGCGAACCTTGGGCAAGGCGCCAAGCGCCGGCAGTGATGCTCTATCCACAACCTTATTCATCGCTGGCGGCGTTAAGTCCAGTGTCAGTTGCCTGGGTTTGAGCGCAAAGGCGCCTGGCGTGCTCGCCAGCCCCTGTTGCCAGGCGGTCAGCAGACTATTTTTATTGAGCTTTTCAGCGTCGGTGTCCGGCCCTATGAGGGCAATTTTGACCTCGGCCTGTTGCAGCAAAGACTGCACCGCCGCCTGCAGATGCTCGGGCGTGACCTCGGCGAGGAAGGTCTGGGTCATCTGCCACTCTTGCTGCTTGTTCAGCATAGGCATTTGAAAGCTGACGGCATTAGTCAGTTGCTCAAGCAGATAACCGCTTTCATAGCGCGACTCGCTCAGCGCCTGCTGTTGCAAGCGCGCCAACAAGGGCCCCTTAACGGCATCCAGCTCGGCTTGGCTCACCCCTTGGCTCGCCAAACGTTTAAGCTCGGTGGCAAAGCGCTGCAACGCTGCGCCATAGTCGGCATCGAGCGGGTGCAGAATCGCCAGATGCTGAATTCGCGAGGGCGACAGTACCGCGCTCTGATCGCCGAGCTGCGCCTTGGCAAACAGCTGTTCATCCACCATCAGGCCGAGACGACGGTTCAGTACCGCCAGCCAGAGCCTGTCGAGCAGATCTCGCCATTGGCCGTTGACACTATTGAGCGGCGCGGGCATGGGCTGTTGCAGCATGAGTTGGATGAAACGCTGCGATTGCTCGGGATCCAACACAGTTTGCAGTTGCACCTCGGCAGCGGAGGAATCGAAACGGCCCCAGTCGGCGGTGACTTTACTGTCGCCCTTCGCCATAGGCCCGAAGAAGTGCTCGATATGCTGCCGAGCGTCTTCGACATCGAATTCACCGGCCATCATCAGCACCATATTCTGCGGCTGATACCAATCCTGATAATACTGCTTGGCCAGGGTCACAGGCGCATTGCGGATCACTTCGGGCAGACCTATAGGATTACGCTCGGCCAGTTCGCTGCCTTGATAACGCAGTTGCTCCAGGGCGCTGTTGATCCTCTGCCCTAGCCCCTGACGCAGACGCCACTCTTCGATGATCACTTCCCGCTCGCGCTCAAACGCTTGGGGATCGAACGTCAGCTTATGCCCCCATTGGGATAAGATTTTCAGTCCCAACGCCACTTGCTGCTCGTCGGCGGCGGGTAAAGACAACTTATAGACGGTAGAAGCAAAGCTGGTGACCGCATTAACATGGCTGCCAAGGCTGATCCCCTGCTGCTCCAGCTGTTTAAAGCTTTGCTGATCCGCAAATGCCTCTGTGCCCTTAAATGCCATGTGTTCAACGAAATGGGCCAAGCCTTGCTGGGCGTCGGTTTCCTGCAGCGAGCCGGCCTTGACCAGCAGCCTGAGTTCCACATTTTGCCGCGGATCTTTCCTGGGCAGCAACATCACCTGCAAACCGTTTTCCAAGGTATAAGTTTGCAGATCCGGCCTCAGTGGCAAGCTGTCCTCGGCAAGCGGCTGCTGTGATTGTTGCAGCGACTGTGGTTTTGGCTCAGTAGTGCTTTGGCAAGCCAGCAGCAAACCGGCCAGCAAACATACTATCAAGGGTTTCATTTCAGACCTCCCTCAAGTGGGTAATGGTGGCTGGCGGCATCAAGCAATGATCGTCCTGTTCCAGAGAGATAATCTCATCGGCCAACTGATGTAACTGCAATTGATGGCTAACCAACACTATGCAGGCCTTGGGCAACTCGGCGCGCAAGAGTTGCAGCAGCGAAGTCGCGGCGGCTATGTCCAGCGCCGAGGTGGTTTCATCCAGCAGGATCAGCTCAGGGGCGTTGAGTAGCAACCGGGCAAACATTACTCTTTGCTGCTCGCCGCCCGATAGCCGCTGCAGCCAGTTATCTGTGTGTTCGAGCGTGTCCTGCAGCTCCCCCAGCCCCACCTGCTGCAACACCTGGCGGCAACGCTCATCACTAAACCTCTGAGTGGCAGCCGGATAACAGATGAGCGACTTGAGTGAGCCCTCCGGCAGATAAAGGCGCTGGGATATCCAGCAGGGACTAACCCGAGTCGCCAGTTCCCCGCAATAGCCATCCCAGAAGCCTGCCAGAGTTCGCAGTAAACTGGTTTTCCCGATACCGGAGCGGCCGTGCAGTACCAGCAGCTTTCCCGGTGTGAGTGAAAGGCGCAGTCTTTGCAGCAGCGGCCGACCATCCGGCAACAAGAGATCCAGACTGGCCTGCAACAGCGGCAAGGCCTGTGAATCGAGCACATTGACACTTTTCTCTGGGACACTATCGGTTGCAGCTGAGGGCTTGGCGGCGACTGCCGCCTCGGGCCGCGACGTATCGGCAAACAGACTGGCTTCAAAATGACTCAGACGCTCGATTGTGGCGCTCCAGCGCGCCAGGTCTTTATAGGCGTAGATAAACCAGCTGAGGGCACTGGCCACCTGGGTGAAGGCCATCTTTATCTGCATCAAACCGCCGAGCTGAATTGCCCCGGCAAGAAACTTGGGCAGAGCAAAGAATATCGGCGCCAGCATGGTGACCTGGCTGTACCCTGTCGTGAAGAAGGCCAGATTACGCTCCTTGGACATCAAGGCGTACCAGTTACCGGCTACCCGGGAGAAGCTTTGTGCCAATGCCTGCTGCTCGCAGTCCTCGCCTCGCTGACCGGCAATGGCTTCACTATGGTTACGGCGCTGCACCAGGGCGATACGGAAATCCGCCTCACGCTTTTGCTGCTGAAAGTTAAGCCGGTGCAATGGCCTACCCACCTTGTGGGTGATCAGGGTGCCAATCAGGGTGTAGAGCAGGCAGACCCACACCATGTAGCCGGGTATGGTCAGCTCGGCATCGCCCAAGGGAATGCTGATCTCGCCGGACAGCGTCCAGAGGATCACCACAAAGGAGCCTATGGTGAGTACAGAACGCAGGAAGGATAACAGCAGATCCAGCGAAGTCTCCACCAGCAGGAAAACATCCTCGGCGATGCGTTGATCCGGGTTGTCAGGCTCCTGCTGCCCAAGCTGGATTCGGTAATGGCGACTATCCGGCGACAGCCAACGGCTACAGAGATCCCGGGTCATCCATTCACGCCACTGAATGATCAATTTTTTCTTCAGGTAGTCGGCGTACACCAACACCAGCACCAAGGCGACTATGATCAGCATAAACTGCTGCAACAGGGGGTAAATCAGGCTGCCATCCAGCTGCTGCAGCGCGTTGAAGAAGTCGCCGTTCCACTGGTTGAGCTGTACGCTGAACCACACCGAGGAGAGGCTTAAGGTCAACACCACCACCAGCAATGCCAACGCCGGCAGCCGTTGCCGATTACACCAAAAGGGTTTTATCAAATGCCAGAACATGGCCAGATGTTTCATATCGGAAAATCCATCAATAGCAACGGGCGGCCGCTGGGCCGCCCGCCGAAGGGTCAGCTTAGTATTCGTAGTTCAACTGCAACCAGAACTGACGCCCCGGTTCATAGTTGAAATAGAGTTGATCCTGGTGAACAAAGGAGTCGTTGGCATTTTTATGGTTGAGCAGGTTATAGATCTCTACCGACACTGAAGCGCCTTTGGCAAATTCGGGCTGCCATTGCAGCTTGGTATCCCAACGGAAGGTCGAGGCAAAATCCACTTTGCTGTACTTGACCAGATCCTTGCCGGTCTCGGGATCGCGGAAATAACCATTCTGATCGCGACTGGCCTGCTCACGGCTGGAGGTCCAATGCAGCAGGTTATACCAGGTGAGGCCGTAGTCATCGAACTCGTGGGTCAGTTCCAGATCTATCTTCCAGGGCGCATTGAAATCTGTGGCCGGTAAATCGGCCGCAGCAATGACCTTGCCGTCATACCAAACCTTATCGGCATCCACGTTAAGACCGGATTCGAAATAGCTATATCCCTGATCTTTTGGGGTGTTGCTCTTGGTTTCCTGCCAAGCGACCGAGAACTTGGCCTGGTGGTTCGCGCCCAAGAATTGAAGGGTTTCCCGATTCATCAGGGTGAAGATCACGCTGTCATGACTGGTGCTGCCGCTGTTGTCGAAGGTTCGAATGGCGCGCTGTTCATAATCATCAGTGCCGGGATACTTGTAACGGCTGCGCACTTCATCGCGGCCGTTACGGTGCACATAATTCAGCTTCCAGATACTGTTGTCCCAAATCTGTTGAACGCCGACGGTAAACTCGTCGTTATAGGGCGTATGCAGCTCTTCCATCCCCTCATAATCCCGGGTCGGCATCCAGTCGTTGTCGGCAGAGTTGGGTTTACAGTCAAAGTAGCAATGCACCAGGCCACCGTTTTGGCCACTGTAGAGAGCATAAGTCAACATGGAGCGACCATAGTAACGGTTGGCCCCGGCGGTCAGCAGGGTGTTGCCGTCGCCAAACAGGTTCCAACTGCTACTGAGCCTCGGAGCCAGATTATTGCGATTGACAAAGCCGTCGTGATCCAGCCTTAGACCAGGCCTGAAGCTGAAATCGCCCCAGTTGATCACATCTTCAACATAGAGAGCATACTGGCTGTGAGTGCTCTTGTATCTGCCTTCAAGAAAGGCATCGAGACGCAGTTGTGACCAGCCCATCATCTCCAGGCTGCCGTCGTAGTTGTTGCGGTAGTAAGTCTTGTCCCGGTTGAACTCGGCGTCGGTGTAACTGGCTTCGCCCCCCAGGGTAAAGGTGTGGCTCATACCGGCCCATTTGAGGGGATCCCATTTCCACTTCAACTTGGCGGTACTGGTTTCCTGGGTAGAGTCCAGATCGCCCGGGCCTCCTGAAGAGTAGGAGCGATTGCTCTGCCAATCCATCAATTGCACCCAGTAAGTTTGCTCGCCGGCACGCTTGTCTGTCATGCGGTTATAGTTGAGCGACAACTCCAGTGTCGAAGCGTCAAAACCGTGCTCTATCTCCAGGGTAGAACTGTAGCCCTTGTGTTCATCGCGGTAGTCTGAATTGGCCACTCCGTTGAAGAACATCTCCGCCTCATAAGCCGAATAGGCCAACGACAGATGCGCCGTGGTGCGTGGTGAAGCGTACCAGGAAAACTTGCTGAACAGATTGTCTGAGGTGCGCCGTTGATGCTTGAGGCCGCCGCCTGTCTTGAAGGCCACCAGCTCACCGTTGGCATCCAGTCCCACTGCGGTAGCAGGTACATTCATCATAGGGATTTTCGACTCACGCCGGGAAACCGAAGCCACAAAACCCAAGTCGTCGGTAATGCCGGTTTCAAAACTCAGGCCATAGTTGCGCTTGCTGTAATCCGTCTGGAATCTGGCCGGTTGTGACAGATCATTATTAGCCGAGTCGAACTGCAATTTGTCATCTATATGCACCTTGTTCCAACTGGCATCCGTTTGGCGGAAATAAACACTGGCGGCAGTTTCCCCTTGCCAACTGCGGGTTGTAGCATCCACTACCCCGCCGGTAAAACCACCGAATTCCACCGGAATATTGGCATCATAGAGGGTCACGCTGTCTATCAGGCGGCTGTCGACATACAGGCCCTGCTCATCGCTGGACAGGCGGGCATTGGTGACCACGCTGCCATCGACCGGATCCAGATCGTTATTGATGCTCATGCCATCGAGCAGGAAAGCATTTTGGTAGGCATTACTGCCGTGAATGGAAATGTCGGCGGGTTTGATCTCCCCTTGATTCAAACTGCTGTTGGCGCTGTTGGAAAACTGCACCGCTGGATTAGACCTGAGCAAGTCGGTCAGGTTACCGTCACCTGTTGGGCGTTTTTTAATATCTTCCCGGGTCAGGGTTTCATGTTGAGTCAGGCCATTGTCGGCCTGCTCTCTGACGATTATCTCCTGTTGATCAGCCACATCAACCTGTTGCGCCTGAGCTACCGGCACTAATGCCAGACCACAGACTGCAGCCGCGTGTTTCTTCATCCTCAATCCCTTTATTGTTAAAAACAGCGATGCCGGAGTTGAACCCGCACCACTAAAGTGTGAGGTTGGCCAAAATAACCTGATCAAATGCAAATGACAATTGTTATCATTACTATTTGCTGGTAATGTCTCAAATCATGTCAACATTCTGGTGATGATGTGCGCAAAACCACAGCATTCCAGACAAAAAATATTTTCATTCAGATGTTTACTAAAACAGCAGTATCTGTCTTGGCCGCCTGGGTATTACAGGTAACGGCCACGCCAAGTGACCTCAACGAGATCCACAAGGCCGACCGTCAGGGATTAAAGGCCAGCCAACACGCCCAGCAAGTCATAGAGAAACTCGATGATGAGCAGCAATCCCTGATCCAGGAAAACCGCCAACTCAAGCATGAAATCCAACTGGCCAGCCATTACCAAAAGCAATTACAGCAGCAGATAGGGCAACTGCACTCTGCTCTGGAGGAGCTAGGCGAGCAGCGTCGGCAACTGCGCCAGACCCGGATGCAGCTGGCCCCGATGATGGACGAAATGCTGCTGTCGCTCACGCAACTGGTGCGGGCCGATCTGCCATTTCAGCAACAGGAACGGCAGCAGCGTCTCGATAATTTGCAACTCCTGCTGCAAAGCGCCGAGCTGAACCAGGGCGAGAAACTGACCCGGCTGTTGGATGCCTACCAGGTTGAGCTCAGCTATGGCTACAGTGTGGAAAGCTGGCAGGGCAAACTCGGCGACGGTCGGCTGGTGAATTTTCTGCGCGCCGGGCGCCTGGGGTATTTTTTCCTCACCCTGGATGGCAAGGCCGGTGGCCGCTGGCAGGGAGATAATTGGCAGGCGCTGGCGCCTGAGCAGCTTGGCAATGTCGCCGCGGCCATCCGAGTCGCCTCCGGAGATGGCATACCGACACTGCTGCAACTGCCTCTGATAGTGGAGGCATCATGAGCTTTTTGTCTTCCCTCACTCGCCAGAGCATGATGCGTCCCGCATTACTGTGGTCGCTATCGCTGTTGTCGCTCTCATTGTCCCTCCCCTGCCAGGCCGAGAGTCTGCAACAGGTGTTGGAACAGGTTCGCAGTGGCAGTCGCCAGGAACAAGTGGCCGCCGAGCGGCAAGAGAACCAAAGCCGTCAGAGCCTGGAGCAGGTGCGCAGCAACCATAAGAAACTGCAACAGCAACTCACCCGGACTCAGGCAAATAACCTGGAACTTGAAGACCAACTGCTGGCACTGCAGCAAAGCCTCAAGGACAAACAGGCGCAGCTCAACGCCGAGAAAGCCAGTCTCGACGGGGTGTTTCGCGCCATCCAGGAACATGAGCAGTTGCTGCTCACCACAGTGGCACCCCACAGCCTCTGGCGCCACGACAGCAGCGGCCTTGCCGAGATACCCACTGACCAACTTGGCCTGCAGCGACTGCAGGCGCTTTGGACCGCATTGACAGAACAAAGCGTATTGGCAGCCAAACCCATAGTGCAAAGCAGCGAAGGCCTCAATGCCGATGGCACCCCAGTGCTATTGAATGTCACCGAATATGGGCCTTTCAATGCCCTCAGCGACAAAGGCTGGGTACGCTACTTGCCGGCGCAGCAAAGCTGGCAACTGCTGGCAGAGCAGCCAAAGCTATCGACCACCCAGGGGAGTGTCTGGCTCGACCCCTCATTTGGCAAGTTGCTGCAACAGGCGGCAAACGCTAACGGCTGGTTCGACAAGCTCAAACCGGCAGGGATAGTCGGCATCTTTATCGGTCTGATAGCCCTGATAGCCTCAGGCATAGCCCTGAACCGCCTGTGGATACTGCGCCGCGAAAAACGGCGGCTGACCCAACAGCAGGCCAGCCAGCAAGTCAAGAGTGACAATGCCCTCGGCCGGGTGATGTTGGCGGCAACCGACTGCCCCGAGGAGCAACTCGAAGCGCGGCTCAACGCCGCCGTACTCAGCGAAGTCCCCCGCCTGACCCGTGGTACTGGCACCCTGGCGGTATTGGCGGGGATCCCGCCGCTGCTGGGGCTTCTGGGCACGGTTGGCGGCATGATTGAAACTTTCGATGTGATCACCCGTTTCGGCAGCAATAATACTGAACTGCTCTCGGGTGGTATTGCCGAGGCGCTGCTGACCACCCAACTGGGACTGATGACAGCCATTCCGCTGCTGTTGCTGCACTGCGCAGTCAAGAGCCAGAGTCGGCAACTGACCCAGATACTTGAGCAGGAAACGGCCGCTCTGGTGATATTGCAGCGCTTTGGTGGCACAGGTAACCCCGGGCAATGAGCGCCTTCTATGATTTTGTGCTGCAGGCCGGCGTCATCGTTTGGCTGATACTGCTGCTCTCTTGTCTGATGTGGTATCTGCTGCTGAAGGGCTTTAGCCGTATTCGCCGCCTGAGCCCCCGCTGGCGGGATGATGCAAATCAGCTGAGCGTCAGGCTTGCGCATTATGGCCTCTGGCAAAAGGCGCAGTTGCAACAAGCTTTTCTCAGCCGCGCCGCCCTGAGTCTAAGCGGCGGACTCGACTGGATAGATTCACTGATAAAGATACTGCCGCTGCTGGGGCTCTTGGGCACTGTCGATGGGATGATCAGCAGTTTTGCCGAACTTGGGCAACTCGATGTCCAAAAACAGCTGTCATCCGGGATCAGCTCGGCACTGCTGACCACACTGGCAGGCTTGGTGACCTCCTTGTCCGGGCTCTATCTGGCCTATCAGCTCAAGCAGAGCAATCAGCGGTTGCTGGCGGAGCTGCGCCGGACACTTTCGGAGTAAAAGATGCAATTCAAACACACAGATGATCAAGGTACAGAAGCCAATGTCGATCTCACTCCCTTGATCGACGTGGTATTTATCCTGTTGATCTTCTTTATCTTATCGGCGTCATTTCAGAAGAACCAGTCGCTGGAACTGGAACGTCCCACGGCTCAGGTGCAAGACAATCAGGATAAGCGCGCCATCTTAATCAGCATAGACAAACACAATGTGATCTGGCTGGAGCAGCAAGCCGTCAAGGCGGTTGAACTGCCTGCCAGGCTGAAACACACGCTGGCAAGTTCAGAGCAGAGTTCGGCCATTATCGAAGTGGATAAGCATGTCACCAGCGGCAAGCTCATCGAAGTGGTCGACAAAGTACGCATCGCAGGAGTCAATAATGTGGCCGTCGCAACCCAAGACCCCAGCTAACCAAACAGGACTGATTTTCACCAGTGCCATACTGATCAATCTGGCATTGGCCAGCCTGATCTATGCCCTGACGCTGGGACAGGGCGCGGCGCCGGTTAAACAGGTTACATTGGGCGGAGTCTACTTTCCCGAGCGGCAGGATAGCAAACCGCAAGAGCCCTTGCCTGAGGTTCGTCTCAGCGCTGCGCCGCTGACTTCCTCGCCACCGCCTCCGCCCATGACACTGGATCTCAGCGCGCTAGACGCCAACACAGGTATTCCTGTGCCGGATCCCCTGTGGCCGACGCCGGATGATATTCAGCAAATCCAACCACCGACGCTGAATTTCAGTCAAAGCGGCAGCGCTCCCGGCAGTACCATGCAGGCCAGTATAGCCATGGCGCAGGTGGTGTTTCAAATGCCGCCAGAATACCCGCTGCAGGCCAAACAGCGGGGCATTGAAGGACAGGTGACTCTGGATTTGGCGATCAACCCGGACGGTCGGGTGGAAGATATCAAGTTGGTGGATGAAACCCCCAGCGGCGTGTTTTACCGCTCGGCTTCCAGAGCCGTGCTCAGGTGGCGCTTCGCAGCGCCCAAACAGACCCAATGGCAACGGATAGTGATCAGATATGAACTTGAAAAATAGCCTGTTGTTTTGCTGCATTCTGTTCAGCGCGCCGCTGCTGGCGAGCAATGCACTGCAACGTTATCAGCAACTGCAGTTTCAATTGCAGCGGGATCCTGCTGCGGCGCTCAAGGCGATTGAAAGCTTTCAGCGTCAGTATGCCAAAGGCAGCGACAACGAACAGCAGATGTCGGCCTACCTGCATCTGCAGGCCTGCATCAACCTCAAGGACTATCTGTGCGCCGCGCAGCAAACCCGGCTGTTGCTGGCTTTACCCGTCACGGCATTGCAGCAACGGGATCTCTATAAGCTGGGTGCCCAGTTGAACTATCAGCAAAGCGAATACCGCCAAAGCCTCGAATACAGTAAGCAGTGGCTGCAACTGGCGAGCGAAATCATAGACCAAGAACAAGAACTCAAACCCGGCGCCACTGAATTTGCCACCATGCACTCGCTAGCCTCCTACGCCGAATTTCAGTTGCAGCACCTGCCAAAGGCCACTGAGCAGATGCGTCTGGCACTGGATTGGGAAGTCACCGAAACCCGGCAACACTTTCTGCAGTCCCTATATCAAAGGCAGCAGCGTTTGCCGGAAGAAGAGCAACTGTTGAGGCAGATGATCGCCGCCTATCCGGATCGCCCACTATATTGGGAACGCCTGGGCCATAACCTGCAGCAACAGGGGCAAGAGCAGGAATCACTCAATGTCCTCAGCTCGGCCTATAAGGCCGGGCAGTTGCCCACTCGCAGTATTCCACTGCTGGCACAGTTATTGATGCTGCATCAGGCCCCCGGCCGAGCGGCAGATCTGCTGGAGCAACACAGCGAGGCACTGGCACAACACTCCAGCTATAAGCCGCTGTTATCTCAGGCCTATCTGTTGTCACGTCAAAGAGACAAGGCGCTGAGCCTGCTGCAGAAATCAAACGAAACCCAAGGGCAGAAATCGCTGCCGCTACGGGCACAATTGGCTTACAGCCTGGGGCAATGGCCGCTGGCACAACAACTGTTATCACAGCTACGGCAGCAAGATGCAGATAACCGCTACTGGCAGCTGTTGCTGGCCCTGAGCCACTACGAAGCCGGGCAGTTACAACAAGCCAAAACCTTGCTTAAAGCGATAAATCAGGGAGAGTACCAGACGACGGCGGCTCAGTGGCTGAATCAAATAAACTACCTCACGGACGACCCCTGAGGCTCTATCAGGTTTGCTGCAAAATGTGATTAACCAAGCAAAACAGTCAAGTTTTATTGGCCTAAGCTTGGCCAAAGTTAAAGATGCCTTTATTATGCATGTAAATTGATAATACAGAGAGCATCCTATGTCAGCGCAAATCTCCCTCGAACGCAGAGTCGGCGAACTGGTCGCCGAAGACTTCCGTAACGCCCATGTTTTCAGCCGTTTTGGTATCGACTTTTGCTGTGGCGGTGGCCGTTCATTGGCATCGGCCTGCGAGCGAGCCGGCGCCGAGCCTACCGAGGTATTGCACGCCTTGAGCCAACTGGCCGCAGAGGGCACACCGGACGATGCCTTGGCCAAATTGCCACTTGGTGAGCTTATCGAGCATATCGAAGCGACCCACCACAAGTACATACGCGATACCGCACCGCTGCTGCTGGAATATGCCCAGAAGATGGTGCGAGCCCACGGTGAGCATTATGAAGAGATCAAGCCCTTGGCCGGTTGGATCCGCGCCCTGATGGACGACCTCTTACCCCACCTGCAAAAAGAAGAACAGATACTGTTTCCGGCCATTCGCGCCCTGAGTCAGGGGCAAGAGTTCAACGCCTGTTTCGGCCATATAGGCAATCCTATCCGGGCAATGGAATATGAGCATGATGAGGCGGGACAAATTCTGGCCAAGCTGCAGCAGTTGACCAATCACTACCAGGCTCCTGAACATGCCTGTACTACCTGGCGGGTATGCTATGCCACCTTGGCCGAGTTTGAAGCCGATCTGCACCGTCACATCCACCTGGAAAATAACCTCTTGTTTCCCAAAGCTCTGGCACTGGTGAACTGAGGGCTGTTCAAATCCCGGCTGACTTGCTACAACTGCAGTAACAGCAGTAAACAAGGGGTCAGTCATGCCGGTTACAGGTTTCATTCTGGACGATATTGAAAATCTGCGTGAGTCTGCCGCAGTGGAGTTCAAGCTCGCCGCCGGACGCCACGGCAAGGGCGCACTGCCACAGGCGCTGTGGGAAAGCTACAGCGCCTTTGCCAATACCAATGGTGGCGAGATCATTCTCGGTGTCAGGGAGGAAAAGGGCGAGTTTTTTATCGAAGGGATAGCCGAGCCCAGGCCCCTTATCGATGAAGCCTGGAAGATCCTCAATAATTCGCAAAAGATCAGTGCCAATATTCTTGGCCCGGCCGACATTCAGCTGATAGAACTGGCCGGTAAGCAGTTGCTCCGCTTTCGGGTGCCTCAAGCAGACTACAGCCAGCAGCCAGTCTATCTGGGGACAGAAGCGATTGGCGGCACCTATATCAGGGTTGGAGATGCTGATATGCGCGCCAGCCCGGCGCAGGTAAAACGTATGTTAAGACGCAAACAAAGACACAATACTCAAGCCAGCCAGAGTTCCAGGGTCAAATAACTTCCCACCAAGGCAATAGCCGAGCCCATGAGCTGCACCGCCCGTTTGCGCTTGCCATCCGGGTTTATCAAACTGCCAATGGTCAATCCAGCGACATGAATCGCCGCCGTCCCCAGTATAAAGCCCATGGCATAAATACCAGGCCTTGCCAATTCAGGCATTTCGGCGCCGTGGACATAACCGTGAAACAAAGCAAAAACACCGACAAAAGCCATGCCAAAAGAGATAGGCATTTCTCGATTGAGGGCTATAACCAGCCCCAGCAACAATACCGACAGCGCTATGCCGGGCTCAACGAAGGGTATAGGGGTAGCGAGCATCCCCGTGATAGCACTCAAAGTCATAAAAAACAGAAATGCCAACGGCACTGACCAGATGGCGCTGCGCCCGAGCTGAGTGCTGAAAATACCGACACTGAGCATAGCCAATAGATGATCAAATCCCAACAGGGGATGATTGAATCCATCCCAGAAACTCCCATCCGCATGCAGCTCGTGAGCTGAAACCGGCAGGCTCAGCAGCAACAAAAACAGCATGATTATTCGAGATGGCATAGGTTAAATCTCAGGCGCTAACTGTAAATTATTATACACTAGCATCAAGCCGGTGTTAGTAAAATGATAAGAAATAAGTTAATGCGCGCCTTAATGGCAAACAATTGTTTCAATAAGTTGCATTCAGTGAATGTACCCTGGATATACAGACCTAGCCAATCAAAAACAACCAATTGATTATAAATAATATATTGTCAAATCCACAGATGGACTACAGCAAAAGTGTCAATTCACTTAGGGAACTAAACTGTATGTGAGGCAGTAAGGTATTAGCCGCTCTGCAGTTATCACCGGCAAACGCCGGATTGAGCCAGGCAGCCTGACAGCCAGCCTTACGGGCACCTTCGACATCTGTCAGCGGGTGGTCGCCGACATGCAGCAGCGCCTCAGAGGGTAAGGCCAGGCGCTCGGCGGCCAACTGGAACATATCTCCCCAGGGTTTGCGTCTGATGCCATTGCCCGGATGCAGCACAAACTCAAACATCTCTCCCAGGCCAATTCTGCCGGCATCCACATTGCCATTGGTGATCCCGACCAGGCGAAAACGCTCAGTCAATTGCGCAAGTAGGGCGAGCACTTCCTTTGACACCTTAAAGTCGCTGCGCCGCTCAAGGAACAAGGCTAGACCCGCTTCAGCGCCTTGATTGGCCTTATGTTTATCATATCCCAGCATCTCCAGCCCGGTTTGCAGCAGCGCCAATCGCGCGGCACTGGTGTCATGGGTCAGCTCGGCTCGCTGCTGCAACAGCTGGCGCTTCAATGCCCGCCAGTCTGCGGCCTGCCAATTGCCGCTCAGTGGGTACTCTTTGGCCAGCCACTCGAGCAATGTGCCTTCAGCGGCAGCGATAATGGGCCGGTTATCATAGAGGGTATCGTCGAGATCAAAACTGATGGCTTTAATAGCGCCGGGGCGAAGAAACACCTGCATCATTTGTCCTTTTTGGCTCTGGGGTGAGCGCCGTCATACACCTTGGCCAGATGCTGAAAGTCCAGACTGGTATATATTTGGGTGGTCGCCAGATTGGCGTGTCCCAGCAGTTCCTGCACCGCCCGCAAGTCGCCGCTGGATTCCAGCATATGGGTCGCGAAGGAATGCCTCAGCTTGTGGGGATGCACCCTGGCGGATAGCACCTGCTCCCGCCCCCAGCGCGCCATGCGCGCCTGAATACTGCGATGCGCCAAGCGCTTGCCCTTGGCGGTCACGAACAGCGCCTGATCTTCACAGGGAATATCCCGGCGGTAATCCAGCCATTGTTGCAATGCGGCAATGGCGACCGAGCCCACAGGCAGCAGCCGTTCCTTGCCACCTTTACCCATCACCCTGATTTGCTGCTGGGCGAAATCCAGTTGCGGCACATCCAGCGAAGCCAACTCGGCCAGACGTAACCCGGAGGAGTAACACAGCTCCATCATCGCCTTGTCACGGGCACTGAGGGGATCTGTCACCTCAATATCCAGCAGATGGTTGATGCTGTCGGCGTCGAGATTCTTGGGCAGCGGCTTATTCTGTTTCGGGGCGCTCAGTTGCCGGGCGGGATTACTCTTGACCAGCTCTTCGAGCAGCAGAAATTCGTAGAACTGCTTGACCGCCGACAGGCACAGAGACAAAGAACGCGGGCTGAGACCCCGACGATGTAACTTGGCCAACACAGCACTCAACTGGGGATCGGTTACCTGATCCCAATCAATATCCTGCGGCAACAGCCCGGCAACCCGTTGCAGTTCGCGCAGATAGTTGCGGGCTGTGTAAGGAGACAGCTGCCGCTCGGCACTGAGATGGCGCTCGAAGCGGCCAAGCCAGGGAGAATCCTGTTTAACGGCCATCAGAGCTTGGGCAGCAGATGGTCCAACAGCTGCCGCAACTGATCCAGCAGCATATTGTCCATCTCCGGATGGAAGTGAGTCACATCGGCACTGGCGATAGCAAAGATCACCTGGCCATTTTGCTCCGACAGCCGTGCCAGTGACACTGAGCCGACTTCAGAGCCGAACAAACGCTTGGACTCCTCCTTGGTCAAGCGACCAAAGTAATAGCCGTGCTGCAGGCGCTTACGCCAGATGGCCGAGAGTTCTGAGTCGATATCATGCACGGTAATCAGGCGTACATGGCTGAAGTTAAAGGCTTCTTTAAGCTCGGCGCACAACACCTGCCTAAGCTCGCCCATATCTTCGCAATCGAGCAGCTTCAATGAAAGCTGGGTGTTAAAGCGAAAGATTTTCTCATTGCGGCTAGCCATACCAAGCAGCGCGGTGATCTCCTCTTCCAACTGTTGTACCCGGCTGCGCAGCAGCTCCTGCCGCCGCTCCACCAGAGAAACTGTGCCACGCTCGCCGTGGGGCAGACGCATAGCCAACAGCAGCTCGGGGTGACGGCAGAAAAACTCCGGATTATCCAACAGATATTCACGGATGATCTGCTCATCAAAAGGTGGATTGAGCTTAGCTTTGGCGTCTTTCATATCTGTATCTGTCCGTCGTATACCTGTTCGGCCGGGCCTGTCATCCACAGCGGCTTGCCCTCACCGTCCCATTTGATTGTCAGAGTGCCGCCGGGCAGGTCGACCCGCACTGTATTGCCCAGCTTGCCCTGCAGTTGGCCCACCACAGCAGCCGCGCAGGCACCACTGCCACAGGCCAGGGTTTCAGCGGCGCCGCGCTCATAAACCCTGAGCTTGATATGACCCTTGTTGAGCACCTGCATAAAGCCGACATTGACCCCTTTGGGGAAACGTTCGTGGTTGGTCAGTTGCGCGCCGATAACATCGACATCCGTGGCAGCCACATCCTCGACTTCCAGCACGCAGTGGGGGTTACCCATGGAGACTGCACCGCAGAGGAAGGTTTGCCCTTCGGTAGGCAACAGGTAGGTCTTTTCGGCCTTTTTGGCCTTGAAGGGGATCCGCGCCGGATCCAAGATAGGTACGCCCATATTGACGGTGACATTGCCATCGCGCTCCAGGCGCAGGGTCATCTTGCCGGATGAAGTGCTGACCTTGATTTTGTATTTCTGGGTCAGGCCCTTGTTGCGAACAAAGCGGGCAAAGCAGCGGGCGCCGTTGCCGCACTGTTCGACCTCGCTGCCATCGGCATTGAAGATACGATAATGAAAGTCCAGATCCGGATCATAGGGCGGCTCGACCAGCAGCAGTTGATCGAAACCGATACCGAAGTTGCGGTCGGCCAGGCGCCGGATCTGCTCCGGCGAAAAGTACACATTCTGGGTCACGCCATCGACGACCATAAAGTCGTTGCCCAGACCATGCATCTTAGTGAAGTGGATCAAGATTACTCCTAGGTTCCAACGCCTACAGCGGGAAAGTACTCACACTAGTTTACGGCAGCAAGTGCTCACCTTGCCACAGTTGTTCCAGCTTTTCCCGTTCACGCACCAGATAATGTTCACTGCCATCGACCATGACTTCGGCCGCTCGCGGACGAGTGTTGTAGTTGGAGGACATCACAAAGCCATAAGCGCCGCTGGAACGCACCGCCAGCAGGTCTTTAGCTTGCAGCACCAAGGCGCGTGATTTCCCCAGAAAATCCCCGGTTTCACACACTGGGCCGACTATGTCGTATTCCCGGCTTTCGCCCTCTCTTGGCTGTACCGGGATAATCTGCTGCCAGGCGCTGTAGAGTGACGGCCGGATAAGGTCATTCATGGCACCGTCCACTATCGCAAAATGCTTGCCGGCATTCTCTTTCTCGAACAATACCTGGGTGACAAAGATCCCGGCATTGGCGGCAATCGCCCTGCCCGGTTCGAAAATTAGCTTCAGTGGTCGTTCACCCAGACGCTCGAGCAATGCGGCGGCATACTTGTCCGGTTGTGGCGGGGTTTCTTCATCATAAGTGACTCCCAGACCGCCGCCCACGTCCAGATGCTCAATCACTATGCCTTTTTCTGCCAGCCTATCGATCAATGCCAGCATTCTATCCATAGCATCGAGAAACGGCCTGAGTTCAGTAAGCTGTGAGCCGATATGGCAGTCGGCGCCCTTGATGGCCAGGTGCGGCAAGGATTGCACCTGCAGGAAGGCTTCCTCGGCTTCATCCATGGCGATGCCGAACTTGTTTTCTTTCAGGCCGGTGGAGATATAGGGGTGAGTACCGGCATCCACATCTGGGTTGATCCGCAACGAAACCGGCGCCTGTTTACCCAAAGAGCCTGCCACTTCGTTGAGCAGTTCAAGCTCGGCGCGGGACTCGACGTTGAAGCAATATATGCCCAGCTCCAGTGCCAGTTTCATTTCTGCCGCTGTCTTGCCAACACCGGAAAACACCACCTTGGCCGGATCGCCACCTGCGGTGATTACCCGGGTCAGTTCTCCGCCTGAGACAATATCAAAGCCACTGCCAAGACGCGCCAACACATTGAGCACCGCCAGATTGGAGTTGGCCTTGACCGCATAGCAGATAAGGTGTGGATGAGTGGCCACGGCTCTGTCAAAGGCATGCCAATGGCGCTCCAATGTTGCCCGCGAATAGACATACAAAGGCGTACCATATTGAGCCGCCAAATCGGCTACGGCGCAGTCTTCGGCATACAGAGCCTGAGCTTGATATTGAAAATGATCCAATTAGTTTTCCTCTGTCGATTGCTGGGGTTGCTCGGTTTGTTCCGTCTGGGATTGGTTGTCCGGCAGATCCGGGCTCTTGTAAAGCACGCCTTTTTGACCACAACCAAGCAGCAACAGGCTAGCAAGCATCAGGGATAAAAACAGTCTCATTTTACTCAACATCTGGGCAGCAGGATTACATTAGCCTTATAATCGCATTCATCTTGATGAAAGCAAAGGACAGATATTCCATGGCCATGACAGATACCGAATATCATCAGCTCGCCGATGAAATGTTCGACCGGATAGAAACCGCAATTGAAAATGCAATAGATGAGCAGGATGCCGATGTTGATATCGACGCTTCAGGCAATGTACTGCAGCTCGAGTTCGCCGACAGCTCCAAAATCGTGATTAACAAACAGGAGCCGCTGCACCAGATCTGGGTAGCAACCCGTTTCGGTGGTTATCACTTTGGCTATGTCGACGGTAAATGGATAGATGAGCGCAACGGCGGCGAGTTTATGCCCTTCGTCAGAGAGTCCATCAGCCGCCAGGGTGGTATAGAACTGTCGTTCTGATGATTTAGGGGCGGTCAGAACTCTGTCTGCGCCGCCCTTGCCGTGACCCCAAAAGGCACCACATCCAGATTACCGCTCTGGCGCACCAGGCGGAAAAACTGCGGAAAGTTGAACTGATTTTTAAGGTTCAGTACTTCACCGAAGGCGTAATGCTGGGTGACAGTATTAACCAATTCACTGACATCCGGATTGCTGTGCACATAGTGGCTCAAGCCATTTCCTTCATCCAGTACAAACACATCCAACTCATCTTCCCGGCTGCGCAGGAAATACTGGATCACTCCTTTCACCGCATAGTTCTGGATAACCTCGGGCACCTTGACCCAAGGATCGTTGGCAAGCTCGGGCCTTGGCAGACTCTGTAGCTCGCCCCTGGCCAACTGACGATAGAGGGACTTCACATCGCTGAGATCCCGGTAACTCATGCCCTTGGCATCGAAAAACAGGCCATATTTCTTTTCACCCAGCTGTAATGGCTGCACTAAAGTCTTGGACGGACAGGCGTCTTTTATCAGTCGGTGCACCTGCTTGAGAATATCCACTACAGTTTGTTCCAGCTGGGACTGCAGCTTTTGCGAGGCGCTGACGACATCGAAGGCCACCTGTTGTGGCGCCCTTCTCATACCTGGAGTGGCAAAGGCAATGGCCTCCAATAGCGCCTGCTCACCGCTAAAGCTATGACAATGCCATTCCCCCCAAGAATTAAGGCTCATCAGTTGCACCGAACCCAGCAAACTGGCTGCCGGTTTTCCTGTCGCCAGCAGGTTGCTGCCCATGAGTTCCAGCATCAAGCTTTGACCCTGCCAATGCTCGCTGGGGTCCTGCTCCAGATTAAGAATCCACACCAACTTGCGATAATGCCAAGGCTGACACAGATCCAGTTTCGACACCCGCCATTGCTTGTCTTCGGTATAAGGCAATAGCCGTTCGGCAACCTGGTTAAGACGCCGACACCGTAGACGACCCGCGCGATACTCAAACCAGCGGCTGTTGGCGGTAGCCACCCCGTTGAGGCAAGCCCAAATCATCAAAGAGGCGGCATCATCGGCCTGATAGATGGCCACCTCGCCCATAAACTGTCGCGGCTCCGGCGATAGACGATAGAGATGACAGCGGCCATCCTGCTCGCTGCGAACTATGGTCAGATTCGGCTCAGCCAGCGACTGACTCCAAAGCCGGTTGAGCCGCAGGATCTGCTGCTTGTCCTCGCTGAAATAGGTGTGTAACTTGCGGGTCAACAGCCCCAAGTCTTCTACTTTAAAGTACTCGCTCAGCCTGTGAGTCGAAGCGAAATGCAAAAGAGTTTGGTAGCTGGCCAGCATCAACTCGTTAAGTTGAGCGTTGAACCACTGCAACTGCCCACTGTGCCAATGTTCGCAATCATCCAGAGTAATCAGCAGACTCTGGGGCCATTCCCACTGCTCCACCAATTGCTTGAGTTTGTGGTAGCGCCAATCGTGACACTGCTCGACATCACTGAGCCTGATACCACATTTGAGGTAAAAACAGCGGCGCACTATCTCCAACCGACGCTCGTCTCCCACTTTAAGCAGATAAGACTCTATATATTGATACAGGAGCAAATAGGCGTCGTTGGCGTTGGAAAAGTCACCGGCCAGAGTTCTCAACCACACCCATTCACTGACCAGGTTGGTTTGTGGATAGTTGCTGGCATAAGCTTCCAACAGCAGTACCTTGAGCAAGGCCTTGTGCGGCTTGTCCAAGCCTTTGTAGAGCTGCCATAAAGAGGCACCAAAATACTCATTGGCGGGTAGTTGGTGCATATCACCAAGAAACAGAAAATCGCTGCAAGGCTCGGCATTGGGCCACCAGGCGACCGTCTTGCCGGCCAGGCGGATATGGCTGCGGTAGAACTCTTCCAGCAGCAACCAATGTTGGGCGCTGCCGCTGTGTTCATGCCCCAGCAGCTCCCACTCGGCATCCTGATTGCAAGTGTCGTCACGGCAAAACTGCCGCGGGTGTACCAGATAAAAGTTCACTTCAAATTGAAAGCCGGCAAACCAGCGGGTGAGTTTGAGGCTCTTGTCCCGCAGCAACTCTACTTCCTCTTGTGTCAGCCCGGCGTCATAGACTAACCAGACATCCACATCGCTCTTGGGATTCTGGCCAAA
The DNA here is from genome assembly GCF_047314685.1 of Shewanella sp. BJSY2023SW001. Lineage (NCBI taxonomy): Bacteria > Pseudomonadati > Pseudomonadota > Gammaproteobacteria > Alteromonadales > Shewanellaceae > Shewanella > Shewanella sp. BJSY2023SW001. The sequence goes on along the minus strand of NZ_JBKORF010000053.1, from coordinate 6,822 downwards.
ACTGGCGGTACTGCCCATTACGTAAACCCCTTCCAGCACAGGACTGGCATGCAGGGTATCCTCGAACTGGGGTAACGTGAGGGTAGCGAGCGATTCCTTGAGCTCAACTGAGAGTTGGAACCCCTTGACTCCGCATGGCGTCAAAGGACTGTTATATCCTGGCAGTCGGCTGTGGTGCTGATGCAGCAACAGGGGGATCAGGTTAAACAGATGCCTTTGCAATGGGGAAAACAGCGCCTGAGCACGAGCCAAACGCACTCGATTGAGGCGCTCGGCGTATTCGGCGTATTGTCGCTGACGCTCGGTCATCCAAATTTCACTATCCCTGAACCAGTTGGATGATCATGCTAACACTTTTGCGGTAGCAGGCAAGTAATGAGATCAAGATCACACTATTTGGCAAAAATTTAACGTGCCCACTTCAAAGATTGAGCAGCGTTCGGTGCCATTCTCCAATGGGCAATGTTAGCATTGGCGCATTTAACGTACTCTCACGGAAAAGATTGGCATGTCAGAAAATCGCATTCGCATAGCAACACGTAAAAGCCCTCTCGCCATGTGGCAGGCAGAATTTGTCAAAGCCGAGCTGGAACGCATTCACCCCGGGCTGACAGTAGAACTGCTGCCAATGAGCACCAAGGGTGATGTCATCCTGGATACTCCTCTGGCCAAAGTAGGCGGCAAGGGGTTGTTCGTTAAAGAGCTGGAAGTCGCCATGCTGGAAGACCAGGCGGATATCGCAGTGCACTCCATGAAAGATGTGCCGGTTGAATTCCCGGAAGGGCTGGGGCTGGAAGTGATCTGCGAACGTGAAGATCCCCGTGATGCCTTCGTTTCCAACAGCTACAAGAGTATAGATGAACTGCCTCAAGGCGCGGTTGTCGGTACTTCAAGCCTGCGCCGTCAATGTCAGCTCAGAGCCCGTCGCCCGGACCTTATCATCAAAGATCTGCGCGGTAATGTGGGAACCCGTCTGGGTAAGCTGGATGCCGGTGAATATGATGCCATCATTCTGGCTGCCGCCGGGCTTATCCGCTTGAAACTGTCAGAGCGTATTGCCAGTTTTATCAGCGCCGAAGAATCACTGCCGGCCAACGGCCAGGGTGCTGTCGGCATTGAATGCCGCACTAATGATGAGCGGGTAAAAGCCTTGCTGGCACCGCTTGAACATAAAGAAACCCGCTACAGGGTATTGGCCGAAAGAGCGATGAATACGCGTCTTGAAGGAGGTTGCCAGGTACCTATCGGGGCCTATGCCGAGATCCAGGGCGAACAACTAACCTTGAGAGGTTTGGTAGGTAATCCTGACGGTTCTGAAGTCATTTCAGGAGTGGTAAGTGGTCATCAAGACGAAGCGGTAGCCTTGGGTAACGCCCTGGCAGAAGAACTGCTGAGCAAAGGCGCCAAAACCATATTGGATGCCGTTTACGGCAAATAACAAGGCGGCACTATGAAAGTGTTGTTGACGCGCCCTGAGGGGCGCAATCACGCCATGGAACAGGCGCTGGCAGAAAGGGGCATACCTTTTATGGTGACCCCTCTCTTGGCAGTCGAGGCCATGGAAGACAAAAGTATCTCCCCTACCGAGGTGCAGGATGCCGACATCATTGTATTTGTCAGCACCAATGCGGTGCATTTCGGCACTCAGGCGCTGAATGCCTCATGGCCGTCACACATTCAATATTTTGCCGTCGGCGAAGCCACTTTTGAGGCCTTTGCACATTATGGCATTCAGGGGCATAAGGCTCCGGATGACAATCAACAGACCGAAGGCCTGTTAACCCTGCCAGGACTGCAACCCGAAGTAGTAAAACACAAGAAAGTGGTCATAATTCGGGGCAACGGTGGCCGGGAAGTACTGGGAAAAACACTTCAGCAATATGGCGCTGTAGTCAAGTTCTGGGAGGTCTATCGCCGCACCTGCCCTTCCTATGATGCAGTACAACTGGTCAAGGAATGGCAAGCCTTCGGGATAGACACCATAGTGATCAGCAGTGCAGAAAGCCTGACGAACCTTATCCGGCTGCTGCCAAAAGAGTATTTTGCTTGGCTGCAAGCATGTCATATTATAGTTCCCAGCATTCGGGTGGTAGATAAGGCCGTCGTCGCCGGATTAACTCAGGTGACTGATGCTACGGCGGCCAATAGTAAGGCCGTACTCAAGGCATTGAGGCTTTAGTTTCCCCCCTCCCGATTTCCAGCCCTATTGTCGCGTTAAAGGACTGCATTAATGGATAACAGCAAGCCAGAAGTCGGGAGCGATACCCCCGCACTGCCTACCCAGCCCCAGGATCTCACAGAGCAAGATACCCCTGTGGCGACAGCCAAGCACAGCTCATTGCTCCTGAAACTAACCCTACTATTGAGCCTGTTGCTGGCACTGCTGGCCTGCGCCACAGGTGCTTATCTCTTTTGGCAACTGCAGCAACAGCAAACCGCCAATGCGCAGCTGGCAACGACCCTCGAACAAGTCAAACAAGCTCCGGAGGCCAGATTGCAGGCACTGGAGCAGCAACTGAGAAGTGACCTGCAACAAAATCAACAGCAACAAGGTGCCATAGAACAACTGCGCGATGCTCAACAACAGATGCAAACCCGTATCGCTACCCTTGCACAACGTAGTCCCAACCATTGGATGGCGGCTGAAGCCGAATACTTGGTGCGGATGGCGGGACGTAAACTGTGGCTGGAGAAAGATCCGCAAACGGCAACCGGCCTGTTACAAGCCGCCGATGAGCGTATTGCTGCCATGCAGGAGCCATCTCTTATGCCGCTGCGTCGTGCCCTCGCCAACGATATGGCGGCGGTAAGCGCCATCAAGAATACCGACATCGCAGGTACTGTGTTCACCCTGGATGGCATTATCACCAAGCTGGACAAGCTGCCGCTTAACCGTGTCGGCAGTCAACAAATAGAGCCGGAAACTGAAAGTAAAATGTCTGACTCTATTGGTGACTGGCAGAGCAACCTGGCCAAGACCTGGAGCGCGCTGAAGGAAGACTTCTTCACTATTCGCAAAATAAGCTCAGATATCACACCTCTGCTATCTCCCCAGCAGGAATGGTACCTACTCGAGAATATCCGCAATAAACTACTGCAGTCACAGCTGGCCCTCTACCAATATGATGAGCTCAACTACCGCCAATCATTGGCCATGGCCCGCAAATGGATCCAACAATATTTCGACCTTGATGATCCGCGCACCGAAGAGGTGCTGACTGCAATTAATGCTTTGTCCAGTCTGCAGCTGGATCCTATCAGTCTGACTAAATTTGAATCCAGCGCCCAGCTCAAGCAGTTGGTCACCTATGGCGAACTCATGCCGGGGGCCGAACTATGATAAGAGTACTCATCTATCTGGTGATTATTCTGGCAGGCGCCTGTCTGAGCCCACTCTTAGCCGGTAAGACGGGTTATGTTTATATCGCCTTCCTGGACTGGCAACTGGAAACTAACCTGCTGTTTGCCGTTATGGCACTCATCATATTCTTTGCCCTGTTGCAGCTACTGGAATGGCTGCTTGTCACTGTGCTGAATCTGGTGCTTAGCAGTCGCTACCTGCCGCGGCGCTGGCGCCGCAATGCTGCTCGTAAGCACACGCTCACCGGCGCCCTGGCACTGGCAGAAGAAGATTGGCCTGCGGCCGAAAAGGCGATGCAAAAAGGCGCCGAAGCCGGTGAACTGCCCGCTCTTAATTATCTGGCAGCCGCCAGAGCGGCCCAACGACAGTTCAAGAATGAAGAGCGGGATGAATACCTGAATAAGGCGGCCCAATTGCCACTGGCAACCCAAGCGGTCACCACCACCAGAGTGCGCTACTACATGCAGCAAGGCGAGCTGGAAAAAGCCCGCGAGCAGCTGGATAAACTACAACCCAGCAGCAAGAGTAAAGCGCCGGTACTGCAACTGGCCTTGGAGCTTTATCAGAGCCAGTTAGACTGGCAGGCCCTAAAACTACTACTGCCGACGTTACGTAAAAAACAACTCCTGGATAATGAAGAGTATGACCTCCTGAACCAAAGAGTAAATAATGCTCTGCTGGCCCAGGCAGCCCTTCGCAGCGAACAGGAACTGGAAAAATGTTGGCACTGGCTTAGCCGTCAGGAACGCAGCCAACAAGCCAATATGGCACAATATGCTTTGGGTCTGGCCGGCTTCAACCGCCGTGACGAAGCCCTAAAACTGCTGAATAAGGCGCTGAAAAAAGAACCTTGCGCTGCGGTTTTGGGAGTGTTGCCGAAAATTTTTGAGCCGCAGGACAACGAAACCCTGAAACTGCTGAAAAATTTGGAGCCCAAGCTCGAAAATCATGCCGACTACCAACACTGTATGGCCCAAATCCATGAGCTCTGCCGTGAATTCAGCCTGGCCCGCACGGCATGGGAACGCTTGTGTCATTTACTGCCCCGCAAAGAGTACTGGCTGGCCTTAGCCAAACTTCAGGAACAGTTAGCCGATCATCAAGGGGCTTTCAAGAGCTATAAGCAAGCCGCCAAGTGCGACTAATCGATAGATCTTTTCGTAATAAAAAAGCCACTTATTTAGTGGCTTTTTTATTAATCATCACAAGATTATCCGCACACATACTGTAACCGCATGAATGCGAGACAGATTCTAAGATGTGGACATTTTGTCCCACCCTCATATAACTTTACAACCATTAACGTCACATATTTGACAGTCTTTGTTTCAACCCCAGACTTAATAATTAATACCTTTAACTGACGCTCATGGGCACAAAGTGACCTTGCCGTCAGTATATGCGTGCAAAGGAGTATGAGTTATGGGCGTCGCAATCAGTAAGCAAGACGCGGTTGTCACCAATCTGGTTGGACAACTCAAGGCCAAGGACGAAAATGGCAATATCCGCGATCTGAGTATCGGGGATGTCATTCGCAATGGTGAAGAGATCATCTTCACTGCAAATGATACTTTCACCATAGAATATGCTGACGGTACCCAGCTGACAGAGCAAAATGCCCAGCCCAACACTCAACCTCAGTCAGACAGCGCCGCTGTTGATGGCGCCCAATTTGCCAATGAAGGGGTCGATGCCGAAATAGCAGCATTACAGGCACAGATACTTGCAGGTGATGACCCTACCGCTAACCTGCCCGCTACAGCTGCCGGTGCCGGGACAGCTGGAAACCAGGGCGGATTCGACTATATATCCGTAGCCAGGGATGGTTCTGAAGTATTGGCGAGCGCAGGTTACGATACCAGTGGCTTTGAGCAAACCACCATCACCACCCAAGAAGAAATATTACTTGATGATCTTCCCCTGACTGGCCCTACACTCACCAGTAGCGCAGCCACACTCTCAGATGCCAACCTACCGACAGGAACCACGCCATCACCCGCGGCCTTGACCCAAACCGGTAACTTGAGCTTCAGTGCCGCGGCTGGCGTAGCCAGCTTGACCCTGGATGGGATTGCCATTGTCTCTGGCGGCGTATTTAACGGCCCTGTCAGTATCAATACCGAATATGGCGTGCTCACCATCAATGCCGTTGACCTGATAAACGGCAATATCAGCTATAGCTTTACCCTCAATTCTGCAGTTGACCACAGCCTCAGCGATGACTTCTCTGAGGCCTTCAACCTGATATTGACCGATCTAGAAGGAAACAGTGTCGGGAATACCCTTACCATCTCGGTACTGGATGACGCTCCAAGTGGCCAGGATGACATCAACAGCGTAGATGAAGACTCACAACTGGCCATTAGTGGCAATCTGCTCGATAACGATGTTCAGGGCGGCGATACCGCACAGGTGACAGCCGCCGGCAGTGGCGGCAACCTCGATAATACCGTGTCCAGTCAAAGCCTTGTTTCCGGCAACTACGGCCTGCTGACCCTCAATGCCGATGGTAGTTACAGCTATCAAATAAACTCTGCAGCACAAGCAGTTCAGGCGCTCGCTCAGGGAGAATCCCTGACGGAAGTCTTCTCCTATCTGTTGACAGATGCCGATGGCGATACCAGTGTCCAAACCTTAACGATCACCATAACGGGTACCAATGATATACCTGTGATCAGCACGCCCCAGCCAGGTGAAGCCGATGGTACAGTGCGAGAAGCCGGTCAATTTGATGATGGTAGCATAGACCCCGGAACCCCAGGCGTCAGTGGTCAGCTCAGTGCCAGCGATGTGGATAATGGTGCCGTGCTTGTTTGGTCCGGCAGTGCCGACAGCCCCTTTGGCAACTTCAACATAGATGCCGCCAGTGGTGCCTGGAATTATCAGCTAGATAACACCGCAGCCGATGGGCTGCTGGAAGGTGAAATTCGCACTGAAACCTTCTCTGTTACTGTGACGGATGAGTTTGGCGCCAGCGCCGAACAACTGGTCACTATTACTATCATAGGTACCAATGACGCCCCCATTCTTACCGCTGACACAAGTGGTGCCGTCATTGAAGACGTGGATGTTATTGATAGCATGCTCAGCGACAGCGGTGCCTTGAGCTTCACCGATGTCGATATTGGTGACAGCCATGTTGTCAGCAGTAGCTACAATGGCGATGCAAGCTGGAGTGGCGGCGCTCTGGATCAAGCCACCCAGGATGCTCTCGCCCAGGGCTTTAGTGCAGACAATTCCGGTTGGAACTATGAGATCGCCAACAGTCTGGTACAGTTCCTCGCCGTCGGTGAGACCATCACCTTAAGCTTCACGCTGACGGTCACCGACGACTTTGGCGCCAGTGATTCACAACAAGTCACTCTGACCATTACCGGCACCAATGATGCGCCGGTGCTGAGCATCGACATGAGCGGCGCGGTCACCGAGGATGTCGATGTCATCAATGGCATGCTCAGCGA